>CAZZKQ010000211.1:0-6245 GCA_964654875.1 uncultured Verrucomicrobiota bacterium
GGGCCTCGAACTCCTTGATCCGCCTCTGGGCGTTCGGGACATCGAGGAACTTCCGCAGCTGCACCACCTTGGACGACAGCGCGTCGAGGTTGGCGCGCGTGACTTCGAACATAGACCGACGACGATAGGCGGCGCCTCACCCAACGCGCTAGGGGGAAGTTTCCGGGGACGCAAGAGACACGATCAGGTGAAGAAGCCTGCGGGTTGCGTGCGAGGGAGGACTGGCCTTTCTCCCTCTCCACTCCGCGTCGCTGGGTGGGCTTCCGTTCCCCGTCTCCCCGCTCGGCGCTTGTCCGGTCACCACTCCGCGCTACCCTCACGACATGGCTGGAACGACGGAACAAACGCAGACCCTGGGACTGCGGGTCACCTTGGATCGTCTCCTCTACCAGAGGCTGGATCCGACGCAGTCGAACGGGCGTCCCCACGCCTTCGTCTATTTCCTCTCGATCCACAATGACGGTCCCGGCCCGATCACGATCCGGGGACGCAAATGGGTGGTGACCCACGGCGACGGGTCCCGGCTGGTCGTGGAGGGAGAGGGAGTCGTGGGCCAGCAGCCCACCATCGCGCCCGGAGGCAAATTCAGCTACAACAGCTACCACACGATCCAAACCCGAAATGCCCAGGCCGAGGGGTCCTTCATCGGCGAGGATGGCCAGGGCCGACCGGTCCTGGCCCGGATCCCGGCGTTCCAGCTTGAGGTTCCGGACACAGAATAGAGGATGCGGACCCGAAACGTTCCGACAGAGTCCGGTACCGGGCCGAGAGGCCCCACCGCAGAGGGGAACGATCAGGCCCGCTGGCGGAATGTGATCCGGGCCTTGCCTAGATCGTAGGGAGACATCTCGACCTGCACCTTGTCGCCCACGCCGATGCGGATGAAGTTCTTGCGCATCTTTCCGGAGATGTGCGCCAGGACCACGTGGCCGTTGGGCAGCTGGACGCGGAACATCGTTCCGGGAAGCACCTGGGTGACGGTGCCGATCAATTCAATGGGTTCTTCTTTCGCCATGCAATTCGCAGGGACCCGACACCGGGACCACGCGGACTTCGGAGACTGACGAAAGCCGGAACCCTCACGCAAGACACCATTTGATGGAAATTGGGTTGTTGGGTCCCCTTCCCCATCCGCGACCCAACGGGGTACACCTCGACTCAGGAGGCGTGTTCGTCCGCCCTCATCCAAGACCTGGGGCCAAGCCTGGTGCCAGGTGGACAACCGGGGAATCGAAGGTACCGATCTCCCACGTCCGGAACCGGAACCCCTAAACCCCGCATGAGCCCGAAAACCTTCCCCACGTGCATCACTGAACGGGTGCTCCGAACTGTGATCCTGGTCGGCGTCATCCTGAAACTCGGGCTCCCGCCGGCATTAGCCCAGCGAGACGGCGGGGTTGACCCCAACCCATTTCCGGAACTGACCGCGTCGGACGTCACGCTGACGGTGGACTACCCGAAGCTGGAGATCCCCGAGAACAAGGCCTACATCCCCCTGATCTTCCAGGTGAAGGCTCCCTTCTACAGTCCGCAGGAGGTGACGGTCCGGGCGGCCTTCGTGGGTGGCACCGCAACCCCGGGGGAGGACTTCAGTCTGGAGAAACCCGAAATGAAGGTCCCGGCGGCGTTCGGCTCCGGGTTCCTCGCCGTCCCCCTGATCCTCGACGAGGTGAATGAGGGAACGGAGACGGCGGTGTTCGAGCTCTCCATCGTCGGCAGCACCAACCCCCCGGTCCGGATGGAAATCACCCTGCTCGAGGATCTCAATCCGGGACAGGTGGGCTTCGTCTCCCCTCGGTTTTCGGCCAACGAGGGTTCGCCCCGCGGGTTCGTCGAGATCCGCCTCTGGAGGACCCTCAACACCCGGAACGCCTCGACCGTCACCTTCCGCCTCGAGGGCAAGCCCGAGGCCTTGGCGATCCTCGGTGGCGAGGTCCGCCAGACGGCCCGGTTCGGACCCGGCGAGTCACAGATCTTCCATCGGATCCCGCTGGTGAACAACACGACCGCAGACGGCGTCCAGGACATCACGCTGACCGTGGAATCGAGTGATGACGGTGCCACGATCATGCCGGGATTCGGCTCGACCGTCCTGACACTCGGGGACGACGAGACCCTCCCCGAACCAGAACCCCTGGTGATCCTCGAGGGGGGCTCGGAGTCCGGTGAACGCGGGGTCATGCTGTCCACCCGGGTGCCCCGGGGCTACCAGGTCCGCCTCGAATACTCGGACTCCGGCATGGAAGGCCCATGGCAGCCCTACTGGACCTTCGAGGGAGCCGATGCCGACCGGATCACCTTCAACAGCTTCAAGGCGTCCCTCCAGCGGATGTTCCGCGTGCTGCCACCCGAGCCCCTGGAGCTGACCTTCCCCTGGTAGACGACAGCCGTCCTGTCGAGCCTGGCTCCCTCCCCACTTCTGGGGATCCCCAATCCCCGCAGGATCCGCCAGAGTGGCGGGATGAAGACACCGCTCCTCGCCTGGGCCGTTGGACTCCTGATCGCCATTCTCCCCCGTCTCGACGCCGGGGAGACCTTCACCGTCGTCACCTACAACCTGCAGAACTACCTGCTCGATGCCCTGCCCTCACGGGCGGCCAAACCCGTCGAACGACGGGACCGTGTCGCCGAAATCCTCGGCTCCCTGAACCCCGACGTGCTGGTGGTCCAGGAGATCGGTGGAGCCGGCGCGCTGGAGGATCTCGCCGACCGGCTTGAGGCCGCAGGGGTCCGGCTGCCGCATCGGGAGATCGCCTGGGGAGCGGACCCGGCGATCGCCGCGGCGGTACTGAGCCGGTTCCCCTTCGTGTCCCGGCGATCGCACACGAACGACACGATCCTCGCCGAGGGACGGCTGCTCCGGACGAGCCGTGGATTCGTGGAGGTGGAATTTCAGGCACCCGACGGGATGCCAGTCACACTGCTCGCCGCCCATCTGAAGTCGAAGCGGGAGACGGGAAGACCTTCCGAGGCCTCGATCCGTGAGGCCGAGGCCCAGGCGTTGCGACGCCACGTCGACGCCCTCTTCGACGGCGACCCCCACGCCCGGATCCTCGTTGTTGGCGATCTCAATGACCACCAGGACAGCCGGCCGCTGCGACTCCTGAAATCAAGAGGCCCCCGGGCACTCGTCGATCTTCGACCCGGGGAACGTCGGCGGGGCACTCCCAATGAAGGAAACCAACCGACCGACGCCGCGACCTGGACCCATCACTACGCCAAGGAGGACAGCTATGGCAGGTTCGACTACATCCTGGTGAGCCCCGCCCTGAGACCGCTGTGGCGTCCGGAGTCGAGCTATGTGCCAGACATCCCCGGCTGGTCGAGGGCCTCCGACCACCGCCCTGTGGTGGCATCGTTCGGAATTCCAACCCGGACCGCTCGGCCGACGAGGCGTCGACGACCGCCGCAAAGGATCACGGGGCGTCGACGGACACGGGGATCTTGAAGAACAGCTCCCAGCCGGAGTAGTCGGACCCCAGCGACACCTTCTTGCCGTTGATCCACTCCACATGGCCGTCCTCGAAGGTGAAGTTCCCGCCCTCGGGGGCACCCCGGGCGATCCGGTGGACGGCCGTCGGGACCTTCTTGCCGTTGTAGTCGGTGAACCAGTTCAGTTTCGGATCGTACATGTTGGTCGTCTTCGGACCGAGGGCCTGGAGCCGGTCGATCAGGATGGGAGCCATGCGGTAGGGGCCATTGAGCTTGGACTTGAAGAACCACTCCGAGGTCCCTTGCGCCCCCGTGGTCACGTCGGGATCCCCGCGTTTGCGTCCGGGCAGGTAGAAGTAGCCGATGAGCTGCTCGGTGGCATCGGTGGTGATCATCCCCTTCTCCGCGGCCCGGTGCCAAAGGTCGGTCGGACAGAACAGCACGTCGTTGTTCGGGCGGACGTACTGGGCGGAGGTGCGGCGGTTCTTGATGAGATAACCGTTCCAGAAGTTGCTCATCGACGCCGTCATCCAGCTGAACCCTGCGCCCCGGCTGTTGTCGGGGAAGCTGTCACCAAAGTCGCCGGCGTAGAGCGTGACCGCGAGCCCCCATTGCTTGCCGTTGCTCATGCACAGCGTCTTGTGGGCATTGGCCTTCGCTTTCGCGAGGGCCGGCAGGAGCATGCCGGCGAGGATCGCGATAATGGCGATCACCACGAGAAGTTCGATCAGGGTGAACGCGGTTCTTCCGTGGGAGGCATTTCGGGGATCCATGCTTCGGAGTGCACCCAAACCCCGAGACCCGGACCAGCCAAATCTCCTTCAGCGCGGGAACACCGGACCGACCGGGAGCCGAAATCCATCCGGCCAGACGAGGTAGACGGTCCGATCGGAGTACCCCCAAGCCCGGGCGAAATCGGCCCGCGGGATGATCTTCTGCACCCGTACGCGTCGAACCCCGGGATCATTGATCCGAACGTCTCCGGTCGCAGTAAAGCCGCGAACCACGACTAGATGGCCATCATCGGGCTCGGCCGTCGCTTTGCCCTGGAGCTGGGCGTAGCTGACCGACACCGCCGCGGGCGCGCCGGCAGCCACCCACTGCTCGAGGTCCGTCAGGCCGCGGAACCGCGCCACGGCCGCGTTGAGTCCGGGCAAAGCCCCTGCGTAGGCCATGTTGAAGGACCAGTTTCCGGTGCCGCCCCAGCCGGGATCGAAGACCCCACGGGCCACCTCGGGAATGTCCCGCCGCCATTCCGGCCGTCGCTCCCGATCCGCCCAAAACGACAGCAGCATGGCGGTGCAGGCCGGACTGCACCACTTGGTGACGCCCTCCGGATGATCCGCCTGGCTGCGGATCGGAACCTCCAGGACCCGGTCCCAGGCCGCTCGTTCGGTGGTCTCCACCGACGGCTCCTTCGAACGACTCAGAGCCAGCGAGAGACGCTTGAGGGACTCCTTCGGACCGCCCAGACGGATACGGACCCGGAATCCCTCGACCGGCTGGGACAGGATCAGGGTGTCGGTAGCCATCCGGGCCCCGGCCTCCCGTTGATCGCCAATGCTGGAACGATCCGAGGGGGTTGTCGGCTGGGCGGTCCAGCGTCCGAACGAGAAGAACCGCCCCTCACCTGCGAGCCCCGGACACACCTCCACCGCCATGGCCAGATTGGTGGCAGCATTCCAGGAGGCCACCATGCGATCCCACAGCACCCCAGGTTCCAGTCCGCCCGACTGGAGCAGGGTCTCCCCGGTCTTCGGATCCGTCGAAACCGTGAAGGCATCCCACCGTGTGAACGAGACCAGCCGCGCTTCCGCCCAGGCCACGGGAGCGGACGCCAGCAGCAGACACGCCAAACCCTGGAGGAACAGCCATCTCATGGGAGATCGGTCCGAGGCGTGACCGGAGGACTCGTCGGGGCACCGATCCGCTCGTATCGCTCCACCACGAAGTCCGGATGCTCGAGGACGACACCCACCTTTCGGAAGTCGGACTCGAACGGCGGGAAGACGGCATCCCCGTCCACCACGCGACGGACCCGCGTCAGGAACACCTCCCCGCACCACGGCAGGAGCAGCCGGTAGATCTCGCTGCCGCCCGCCACGAAGACCTCCCGGGGATCGTCCTGGACCCGCTGCAGGAGAGCATCGACGTCGGGAACCGTCAGGACCCCATCAGCCGCAAAACCCTGTCGGCTCAGCACGATGGTCTGTCGACCGGGAAGTGGACGTCCGATCGACTCATAGGTCTTCCGGCCCATCA
Source organism: uncultured Verrucomicrobiota bacterium (assembly GCA_964654875.1). Lineage (GTDB taxonomy): Bacteria > Verrucomicrobiota > Verrucomicrobiia > Limisphaerales > UBA9464 > UBA9464. Next base: position 5,695 of record CAZZKQ010000211.1, read on the forward strand.
CCAGGATCTGGCCCATGGTGACCTGCTTGAACCACTTGAAGTCGTCGGGCAGGTGCCAGGGGATCCGTCCCCCGGATCCGATCACCCGATTCTCCGACATCGCCGCGATCGCCTTGAACGGCTTCACGGACGGAGCGTGACCGAGTCACTGGACCCTGCCCATCGCAAAGGCACGTCGTCTCGGGCACAGGTCACGAGGCACGTCGCCCTGGGGACAGGTCACGGGCTGTGGCCGTGCAGCGAAGGCACTCGACCCCGACTCCCGTGGGCGATTCGGATCCCAGCCATTCTCCAGGATCCAAGCGGCTTGATCTGGGGTCAGGCTTGATCTGGGGTCAGGTCATCTATCGCTAGATTTGGGGATAGGCTGGGCATGGCCGAATGGGCTGCGGCCATGGTGGAGTGGGGCATGCGAATACCTCGATTCAAGGCCGCACCCGAGGAGGAGGCCGGTTGTTACCACTGCATCTCCCGTGTCGTGGACAAGCGTTTTGCTTTCAAGAAACGGGAACGGGAGAAATTCCGTGCCCTCCTTCACGAATACTCCGCCT
>CAZZKQ010000212.1:0-6217 GCA_964654875.1 uncultured Verrucomicrobiota bacterium
TCCGGGCTCAGCGCACCACGGCCCATGGACCCCGGACAGCCCACCCGCCCCGATCCCACGGTGAAGCCTTCGCCGGAAGCCGTGCTTGCCGCACAGCTCGCCGGGGCCAACCGCGAGCTGGAATCGCTCAGCTATTCCATCTCGCATGACCTGAGATCCCCGCTGCGCGCCATCGACGGGTTCGCCCAGGCGATCGAGGAGGATGTTGGGTCCAAGCTCCCGGAGGAATCCCGTCGGCACCTGGCCATCGTCCGGGAGGAGGCGGGTCGCATGGGACGCCTGATCGACGACCTCCTGGCCTATTCTCGACTCCTCCGCGCACCCTGTCAGCCCACGACGGTCGACATGGCCGCGGTGGTGGGACAGGTCCTCGCCGAGCTTTCGTCCACCCATCCGGTCGAAGGAGTCCGAATCGGAACGCTTCCCCCCGCACAGGCCGACCCGGCTTTGGTCCATCAGCTCTGGAGACATCTGATCTCGAACGCCCTGAAGTTCTCGGCGCGCCAGCCCATGCCTGCGGTGAAGATCGATGCCGAGGGAACCGGCCCACAGACCGTGTATCGGATCCGGGACAACGGGGTGGGCTTCGACATGCAGCATGCCCAGAGGCTGTTCGGTCTCTTCCAGCGGCTCCACAAGGCGGTGGATTTTCCCGGCAACGGGGTTGGACTGGCCCTCGCTCGCCGGATCGTGGACCGACACGGGGGACGCATCTGGGCCGAGTCCACGCCGGGGGAGGGCGCCGCCTTCTCGTTCACCCTGGCTGTCGCCGCCTGAGCCCGGTCCCCAGAAGGCCCACACCCAGGAGTCCAGGCTGGTCCTCCCCACCCGTCCTTCCCAGACTCGATCCGTGATCCGAAGACCCGGGATTGCGGTCCTCCTGATGCTGTCGGCCATGGCGACGGTCCTCGTGGCATGCCGTCCCCCTGCCCCGAAACCCGCCGCGCCGCACCGCTTCGAATCGAAGGTCGCTGGTTTCGAGGCCCAGGACCGCACCCAGGCCACACCCCAAAAGCCGATCCTCTTTGTCGGCAGCTCCAGCATCGAGAAATGGCCGGACCTGGAGTTGGCCTTCCCGGATCGACGGGTCCTGAACCGCGGGATCTCCAGCTTCAAGCTCGAGGATCTCCTCCACTTCTTCGACCGCCTTGTCGCTCCCTATCACCCCGGCGTTGTCGTGCTCTACGGCGGCGACAACGACCTCGATGCCGGACTCTCCGTCGAGACGACGCTGTCCCTCTACCGGGAGTTTCTTGGACGACTGGACCGCGCGTTCCGCGGAACCCCGGTCGTCCTGCTGGCCGTGAAGGCGAGTCCGAAACGGATCCAGCAGCTCGGGCTCCAGGTGGACCTCAACCGGCGTCTCGTGGAACTCGCCCGATCCCGGCCACGGACCGTGTATGTCGACACCTTCACGCCCCTCGTGGACGCCGCCGGGCGCCCCGATCCCAGGTGGTTCCTCGCAGACGAGCTGCATCTGAACGCCGGGGCGTACGCCGTATGGAACGAGTGCCTCCGTCCGGTCCTCGCCCGCCTCCAGGAAACCTCCATCCCAAAAGCACCATGAAGGGCCGTCTCGTCTATCCCTTCCTCCTGGCGGTCGTGGCGGGCTGGCTGGTCTCTCGACAACCCAGCCCGGGATTCCAACGCATTCCCACCGGGCGGTCCCTGGCGCCGTCTTGGACCATGACCGACACGGAGGGTCGGCCCCTGAACTCCGGCGATCTCGCCGGGAAGATCGTGGTCCTCAACTTCTGGGCGACCTGGTGTCCTCCCTGTCGACGGGAGCTGCCCGACCTCGAAGAGTTCCACAAGACCCACCGTGACCGCGGTGTCGTGGTCCTGGGTGCCAGCATCGATGCGGGCGGGACCAACGCGGTGCTCAGCTTTCTCAGGGGACGGTCCATCACCTATCGCCAGCTGATGGCCACGCCAGAGATCCAGTCCACCTTCGGCATCGCCAGCATCCCGGGCACCTGGGTGATCGGGAAGGACGGTCGGGTGGAGGCGAGATACCTCGGTGCCCTGACCCAGGAGGAACTGTCCCGTGCAGTGGCCCCCCTCCTCTCGGTGGAACGCTGAGGACGATCATCACCCATCGCGGGTGGTCACCGGGAACTTTCCAAGCAAAGCCTTTCCTCGGGCGTCGATTTCGAGCAACAGTGGGACATGTCGTTTGCAGACCTCGGGCTCTCGGAGCCCGTCCTCGAAGGCGTCCGCGCCATGGGGTACACCGATCCGACCCCCATCCAGCTGCGGGCCATCCCGCTCATCCTGCAGGGGCGCGACGTCATCGGCAGCGCCCAGACCGGCACCGGCAAGACCGCGGCGTTCGCCCTGCCCATCCTGTCGAAGATCGGCGAATCCGGGCCCGGACCGCGGGTGCTGGTGCTCGAGCCGACCCGTGAGCTCGCCGCCCAGGTGGAGACCTCGTTCCGGGCCCTGTCGCGCTTCCTGAAGATCCGCCTCGGCCTCGTCTACGGCGGCGTTGGCTATGGCGCCCAGAACGATGCGCTGAGGCAGGGGGTCGACGTGCTCATGGCCACCCCGGGACGGCTCCTCGACCACCTCCAGCGGGGCACCGTCCGGCTCAACCGGGTCGAGCACCTCGTCCTCGACGAGGCCGACCGCATGCTCGACATGGGATTCCTGCCCGACGTCCGACGCATCATCGAGCGGTGTCCGAACACCCGGCAGACCTGCCTCTTCTCCGCCACCGTCCCGGCCGACATCGCCGCTCTCATCAAGTGGGCGATGAAGACCCCGGAGGTCATCGAGATCGGCGCCCGCCGGTCGCCGGCCGAGACGGTCAAGCACGTCATCTACCCGGTCGTCGACGAGCAGAAGAACGAGCTCCTGAACGCCCTGCTGAAGGAGGTGAAGTTCGATTCGGTGATCATCTTCTGCCGGACCCGTCATCGGGCCGACCGCATCGGCAACCTCCTCAAGAAGAGCAACCACGCCGTCGCGGTCCTGCACTCCGACCGCACCCAGAAGGAGCGTGAGCAAGCGCTCAAGGGATTCCGGGACGGCCTGTTCGAGATCCTGGTGGCGACCGACATCGCCGCGCGCGGCCTCGACATCCCCGACGTCAGCCACGTCATCAACTATGACGTCCCGCAGCACCCCGAGGACTACGTCCACCGGATCGGCCGGACGGGCCGGGCGCAGAGCCGCGGGGACGCCTTCACCCTGATGGCGGTGGGCGACAAGGGACACGTGGCCGACATCGAGCGCTTCATCGGACAGAAGATCGAGCGGACCAAGCTGGAGAGTTTCAACTACCAGCAGAGCGTCCTGTTCACCGCCGAGGGGGGCATCCGCAAGGAGCGTCCGGTCCTCGGTGCCCTGCAGCGGCACGGACGCACCTTCCGTCCGCGCCGGCGCTGAGCCGCGGCCTCCGCCCCCCCACGGGCTGTCCTCTTGACGGGTCCCCGGACCCGTTCGAATCCTTCGTCATGCCGATCTACGAGTTCGCCTGCCCCAAGTGCCGGCGCATCTACAGCTTCCTGTCCAAGCGGATCAACCCCTCCCACTCGCCCAGCTGTCCGAAGTGTGGCCGCAAGGATCTCACCCGGGAGATGAGCCGTTTTGCGATGATCAAGGGTGTCGCCGAGCCGGCCGCCAAGCCCGAGGGCACCGAAGGGGAGCCGCCGATGCCCGACCTCGATGATCCGCGGGTGGCCCGGACCCTTTCCGAGATGGAGCGGGACATGGAGCACCTCGACGAGAACAACCCGAGGCACATGGCCCACATGCTCCGGAAGATGAAGGACCTGATGCCGGCCGGAACCACACCCAAGGAATTCGAGGTCGCCATCAAACGACTCGAGGCCGGCGAGGATCCGGAGAAGATCGAGGAGGACATGGGCGATGTTCTCGGCGACTTCATGGGGGGCGACGAGGAGGGCGGCGGTCCCGGGGGTGGGGGCGGCGCCTACACGCGCGACTCCGGTCTCTACGACTACTGAGCCGCGACCCTGTCGGTCGACCGGCCCTCCCGGGATGCCAGTCGGGCGAGGACCGCGGTCAGCGCCTCCAGATGCGGCGTCGGAACACCGGCGCTGCGCGCGCGCCGGAGGGGTTCCCCAAACAGGCTCTCCAACTCAAGGGATCGGCCCGACTCGAAGTCCACGACCGTGGACGGTCGATAGGCTCCCATCTCATGGGTCCGCTCGACCAATGTGTCCGCGAACTCCCTGGGGATCGGGAAGCCCAGGGCCATGGCCACGGACCGGACCTCGTCCATGAGCCCGCCCACCCAACGGCTCCATTCCGGGTGCGCTAGCAGCTGGTCGGTCGACAGGCAGTTCCTAAGCGAGGCGACTCCGGCCCCGGACAGCGTCCGGGACGGCAGATCCCCCAGGCACCCGGCCACTCCGAGCCCGTTGAACGGGATGTTCCAGACCAGCTTCTCCCAACGCGCCCGTTCGAGGTTGTCGGACACGGCACAGTCGATGCCCGCCTCCCTGAAGAGGCCCGCGATCCGATGGGTCCGGTCGTCCGGGGGACGACGGAACTGGCCGAGCGAGATGCGGCCATGGGCGAGATGCGTGACGACCCCGGGACGGATCCGGTTGAGGCAGACGAAGCAGAGTCCACCGAGGATCTGATCGGCCGGGAACAGCTCCGCGAGGGCCTCCTCGTTGCCGAGGCCGTTCTGGAGCGTGAGCACCGCGGTTCCGGGTCCCACCAGCGGTGGGAGCAGGGAGGCGAAATGGTCGTTTGCGGTGGACTTGAGCCCGATGACGACCAGATCCACCGGCCCCACCTCCTCCGATCGACGCACCGCGTGGGGTCTTGCCGTGAAGTCGCCCCGCGGGCTGAGGATCCGGACCCCCTCGCTCCGCACGACATCGTGGTCCGATCGGAGGACGAAATGGGTCTCGTGTCCCTGGCGCCACAGACAGGCGCCGTAGTAGCTGCCCAGCGCCCCACACCCCACGATGGCGATCCTCATCATCGACCTCTCCCCCGGACCCAATCGGACAAAAAACAAGGCGGCACCCGTTGGGGTGCCGCCGTGGCGGATGCAATTCGATTACTTCGAGAGGATCGCGTCCTTGGCGGCCTTGGCCACGCGGAACTTCACGACCTTCTTGGCCGGGATCTTGATTTCGGCGCCGGTCGCAGGATTGCGGCCGATGCGGGCCTTGCGGTTCACCAGGACGAGCTTGCCGACGCCGGGGAACGTGAAGCTGTTCTTCGCGTTCTTGTAGGCGAGCTCGGCGAGGGTCTCGAGGGCGAGCACAGCCTGCTTCTTGGTGATCTCCACCTTCTCAGCGAGGGCGGCGGCAATTTGGGACTTCGTGAGTGCTTTGGCCATGTTAGGACTTTTGGATTTGTTGGTTGGAACTGCGAAACAAACGGAATGCGATGGATGTATTCGGTGACCTCGATGACGGCAAGGGAAAAACGCGTGAAAACCGCGGTTTTCCTGAGGAAAACCGAATCCCGCTCCAGGATCACTCGGTGAGGCGCTGTTCCTTGACCCTGCCGGTGTCCGTTTGCAGCCTCAGTCCATGGCCGCATCGAAAAGCATCACCGGCGAATTCCGCTACGAGATCGTGCGACAGCTCCACGAAGGAGGCATGGGGGTGGTCTACGAGGCGGTCCAGCACGGATCCCGCGGATTCCAGAAACGGGTGGCGATCAAGGTCATCCGCCCGCAGCTCGCCGCACAGCCCGGGTTCCTGGAGAACTTCATCGGCGAGGCCCGGCTCGTCGCCGACCTGATCCATACCAACATCGTCCAGACCTACCACCTCGGGGAGACCCCCTCCTCCTGCTACATGTGCATGGAGCTCATCCACGGCATCAACCTCGACCAGCTCCGCCAGCAGCTCTCCCGGCTCCGCAGGCCCCTTCCCGTCGAACTGGCGGTCTTCATCGTCAGCCGCATCGCCCGGGGACTCGCCTATGCGCACGCCAAGACCGGCGGGGACGGTCTCTCCCTCGGCATCGTCCACCGCGACATCAACCCGAAGAACATCCTCATCGCCCGGGAGGGCGACGTGAAGGTGACGGACTTCGGCATCGCCAAGGCCCGCGGCTACCTCACCACCCGCGAGGGCGAGGAGGTTGCCGGACGACCCGAATACATGAGCCCCGAGCAGGCCGACTTCCAGGTCACCGACCGCCGCTCGGACCTGTTCTCGATGGGCATCGTGCTGGTCGAGCTCATCACGGGAAGCCATCCGTTCCGGGGAGCCACACC
>CAZZKQ010000213.1:0-6188 GCA_964654875.1 uncultured Verrucomicrobiota bacterium
GCGCTCACGACGGACGGCACCCAGGCCCGGCTCCGCGACGACAAGGGGAAGCCGGTGGTGCTGTTCTTCTATCCCAAGGACGACACCCCGGGCTGCACCAAGGAGGCCTGCGGGTTCCGCGACCTCCATGCGGACTTCCGGAAGAAGGGGGCACTCGTCTGGGGTGTCAGCGTCGACCCCGTCACCGCCCACCAGAAGTTCACCACCAAGTTCCAGCTCCCCTTCCCGTTGATCGCCGACACCGACAAGGCCATCGTCACCGCCTACGGGGTCTGGGGCGAGAAGGTCTTCATGGGCCGCAAGTACATGGGCACGAACCGGGTCACCTTCCTGATCGGGGCCGACGGAAGGATCCAGCACATATGGACCACCGTGAAACCCGAGACCCACCCGGCCGAGGTCCTTGCGGTTCTGTGATCCCGGTCCATCCATCTCCTGAAGTGCTTTGACTCGCCGCAGTGGCGGCTCCTAGCCTTCCACCGCACTAACAACGATCAACCTGTCATTCCACCATGCCCATCCCTGTTGGCTCCAAAGCCCCTGACTTCGTCCTCAAGCAGAAAACCGCCTCCGGACTCGAGGACATCAAGCTCTCCGACAACTTCGGCAAGAAGAACACCGTCATCCTGTTCTTCCCGCTGGCCTTCACCGGCGTCTGCACCCAGGAGCTGTGCGACATCACCGCCGGTCTGGGAGCCTACCGGTCGCTGAATGCCGACGTCATCGGCATCAGCGTCGACAGTCCCTTCGCCCAGGAGGCGTGGGCGACCCAGAGCAAGATCGGCATCCGCCTCGGCAGCGATCTCAACAAGGCCACCACGAAGGCCTACGATGTCGTGTTCCCGAATCTCGCCGGGATCGGGGACACCTCCGCCCGCGCGGCGTTCGTCGTCGACAGGAACGGGGTCGTCCAATACTCCGAGCAGACCGCCACGCCCAAGGACCTGCCCAACTTCGAGGCGGTCAAGGCAGCCCTGGCGAAGCTCGGCTGAACCGTCCATTCTTCCCGAACCCCGCAGGCCCGATGGGCCGCGGGGTTTTTTGTTCCCGGGATCGTCCGTGGGGGATCGCTGGCCATCCGTTCCGCGACTCCAGGCAACCGCCCCCCGGTGCGATCGACCACAGTTTTCGCTCCCAAAACCGACCGATCACCGCTCTCATCTCGCGATCATGTCCGAATCCCCTCAACCCATGGAGTTCAAGATCTGGGCGGCCGACGATGTCGTCTATGGCCCCGTCCCCCTCGCCACCCTGGAACAGTGGGTGCGGGAGGAGCGGGTCGTGGCCGCGACCTGGGTGCATCTCGGCGGGAAGGACCAGTGGATCAAGGCCGGGGACGTAGCCGAGCTGAAGGACGCCTTCGCCGGCCGCTCGACGGCCACGGGTGCCGCGGATGAGGTGACCCCGCTGGTGATGGGGCTCCGCCCCGGGATGCTGCGACGCGTCCGTGCCCTCTCGGGCATGAACGACCAGCAGCTGGGACGCTTCGTGCAGATCATGGAGATCGTGAAGGCCGACGCCTACAAGGTCATCGTCCACCAGGGCGCTCCCGGTGACGCGATGTACGCGGTCCTCGACGGCGAGGTCCGCGCCCGCATCATCGCCGGCGGCAAGGAGACCGAGCTCGCGCGCTTCGGTCCCGGCGACATCTTCGGCGAGATGGCGCTGTTCGACGGGGGGCCGCGCTCGGCGGACGTCGTCGCAAACTCCTCCTCCACCCTGCTCCGGATCACCGCCAACCGGTTCGAGAAACTCTGCAAGGAACAGGCCGAACTGGCGACGCCGCTCCTGTTCGAGCTCGCCAAGACCCTTGCCAAACGGATCCGGGCCGACGTGAAGAAGATCGCCGACGTCTACCAGCTGGCCCGCGCCGGACATCTCGACTGAGATGCCCTCCCAAAGACACCCGCCCCAGCCCATCGCCCTGACCATCGCCGGTTCCGACTCCGGCGGCGGTGCAGGACTCCAGGCCGACCTCAAGACCTTCGCCGCCATCGGCGCCTTCGGCACCTCGGCCGTCACCTGCCTCACCGCCCAGAATCCCAAAAGGGTCTCGGCAGTCGAGGCGGTGACCCCCGCGTTCCTGCAGGAACAGATCCGGGCCGTCTTCTCGGAGCTGCGCCCCGCCGCCTGCAAGACGGGCATGCTCTACAGCCACTCCCTGATCCGGGCGATGGTGGAGGTCTGGCCCACGAAGAAGGCCCCGCCCCTCGTGGTCGATCCCGTCATGGTCGCCACCAGCGGCGCCCAACTCCTGAAACCGTCCGCCATCCGGACCCTCACCCGCGACCTGTTCCCGCTGGCGACCCTCATCACGCCCAACCTCGACGAGGCGGTCCTGCTGCTCGGACACCCCATCCGATCCCTCGACGAGCTGCAGGGTGCCGCGGTGGAACTCCACCTGAGATTCGGATGCGCGGTGCTGGTCAAGGGGGGACACCTCCGCCGCAGTTCCAAGGCCTCGGACGTGTTCGTCGACAGCCGTCAGCAGATGATCCTGTCGGCACCGTTTGTCCGAGGGGTCTCCACCCACGGTACCGGCTGCACCTATTCCGCCGCGATCACGGCCTACCTCGCCCTGGGGCTCGGCCTCGACGAGGCCGTAGGGATGGCGAAGCAGCACATCACGGCCGCCATCGCGCAGAGCGTCCGGGTCGGACGCCACTCGGCCCTGAATCCATTCTGGAGCTGAACCCCTCCAGGAAGGCAGCCCCCGCTCGGGGCGCCACCCGGAGGGACTGGCCGGTCAGGCCGGGATCTCGTCGGCCCGGAAGAACCGACGGACCTCGATCTCAGCGTTCTCGGTCGAATCCGAGGCGTGGGCGATGTTGTGCATGCTGTCGGTGCCGAGATCGCCACGGAGGGTACCCTTGGGGGCCTTGCGGGAATCGGTCGGACCCAACAGCTCGCGGACCCTCGCCACGGCATTGTCGCCGGACAGGATCACGGCCAGGATGGGCTGGGACATCATGAACGACACGATCTCTGGGAAGAACGGGCGATCCTTGAGATGGGAGTAGTGCTCGGCCAGCAGCTCCGGGGTCAGGCGCATCATCTTGGCGGCCTGGATCCGGAGGCCGGCGCGCTCGAACCGGGAGAGGACCTCGCCGGAGAGGTTGCGTTCGACGCAGTCGGGCTTGCAGAGGATCAGTGTGCGTTCCATGGGGCCGCGATTACTGCCGGAAGGAGGGCGGGGGGTAAAGGCTGATTCCTGGGGCCGATGGCCCTGAAACCCCGGGCCTTCCCCGACGGATGGGTTTCATGGTTCGCTTCCTGGGAGTCGCCCCATGACTGACACCCCGCATCCCCCTGCCAACGGATTCCTCCTGATGGCACAGTCGATTCCAGCGCCGCAGATCAGCATGAGCCTCCTCTCGGAGGCTTTCTTCGCGGTTGGCGCCTGCCTGCTGCTGCTCCTGACCCTTCCCGGCGGATCCCGGACGCGTGCACGCTGGCCGGTGCTGCTGCTCGTCATGGCACCCCTTCCATGGATGGTGTCGCTGCTCTTCCCGAATTTCGCCGGCGCGGTCGCGGCAGCGAGGCTGCTCACGCGATTCCTGCTCCTCGCCTCGCTGCTCCAGTCCATCCTGCTCCTCGCCACGGCCTGCCTCTGGGAACGCCTCCGGAAGCCCCTGCCCCAGATCGTCATCGACGTCCTCCGCTGGTTCACGGTGGTCCTCGCCTTCGTCATCCTCCTGCACGAGGGAGGGATCAATGCGCAGAACCTCTTCACCGGGTCGGCCATGCTCACGGCCGCCCTCGGCTTCGCGCTCAAGGACACCCTCGGCAACGTCTTCGCCGGCCTGGCCATCCATGCCGAACACCCGTTCGAGGTCGGCGACTGGATCCAGTACGACACCAATCCCGCCCACATCGGCCGGGTCGTCGAGGTCAACTGGCGGGCCACCAAGGTCCTCACCCTCGACGAGGCCTATGTGATCATCCCGAATGGCCAGCTCGCACAGGCCTCCATCCGCAATTTCACAAAACCCGACCCCTGGTCACGGCGTTCTCTCTTCGTCATCGCCCCCTACGGCATCCCGACCCAGCGGGTCCAGTCGATCATCCTCGACGCCATCCGGGGGAGCTTCGGTGTCCTCGACCACCCGACCCCATCCGTGGTGACCAACGACTTCAAGGACCGCGGCGTCGAATACTGGGTCCGGTTCTTCACGAAGGACTTCGACAAGCGCGACCGGGTCGACGGCATGGCACGCGACCGCATCTGGTATGCGTTCTCCCGGAACGGCATCGAGATGCCGGTCGCGACCCATTCGATCCGTCTGACCCAGATGCCACCGGCCCAGGTCGATTCGATCGAGGATGCCGTGGAACGCCGGGTCTCGCGGCTCAGCAAGATCGGCCTGCTGAGCGTCTTCGAGGAGGGTGATCTTCAGCACATCGCCCGGGAAGGCGCGGAACGGTTGTTCGGCGTCGGCGAGCCGATCGTCCGCCAGGGCGCCTCAGGCGAAAGCCTGTTTGTCCTGCTCCACGGACACGTCGAGGTCACCGCCCGCAGCGGCGATGGTCCGTCCACCCGCCTGGCCACACTCAATGCGGGTGACTACTTCGGTGAGATGTCCCTCCTGACGGGGGCGCCACGGTCGGCGACCGTGACAGCCCTCGAGGAGACACGCGTGCTGGAGATCTCGAAGGCCTCGTTCGGCAGGATCATGTCCTTGCGACCTGAACTGGTGACCATCCTCGGGAATGCACTGCAGGCCCGGATGGCCGATCGTGACACCGTGCTCGCCAGCGCCAGGACCGAAACGACCGGTTCTGGGGACCTGCTGGGCAGGATCCGACAGTTCTTCGCCCTGTAGAGTGTGACGTCATTCCCGGGGAAACCACCCATGAGACTCAATCGTCGCGAGGGAACTCTCCTGACGGTCCTCGTCCTGGCCTGGGCCCTGACCCCGCTGCTCCTCCACTTCCTCCTTCCCCAATACGCGGACCACACCGGCACCGTCATGGGGGTCGGCCTGCTGGTGGGTGGCATCGCCTTGGTCGCCCTGCTCAGGAGCATGGCCCGGCGCCTCGATGGCGAATGCCGGGAACATCTCGCCGCCCTGGGATTCCAGGTCCTGGACCTCGGATCAGACCTGATCCCCGAGTGGATCCCAGCGGAGCATCGGGAGCGGCCCGGGTTGGAGTTCGATGGATTCAAATCGCCCGGGAACACCCGGGCACGACCCGGATACGAAAGGAACCGGGACGGTTTTCGGACCTCACTCTTCGGGTACTCCTTCGGGAGGGATGCCACCACACGGGGACTCCTGATCGTGATGCGGATCGAAAGTCCGCTTTGGAACTGGCCCGAGTTCTCGTGCGCGGTGGGATCCCGGTGGTCCGGAATCCATCAGATCGAGGGATGGGCACGCATCCAGCTCGAAGACGACCCGGCATTCTCCAAGGCGTCCTGGCTCCAGGCTCCCCGACCCGACTGGGTCCGGACGCTTTTCACCCCGGAACTCCGGCGCCTCGTCCTGGACCATCCGAAGTTCCGCGTCCACGCCTCGGGGCGGGTACTGATGCTGTACAGCGACGCATTCAGGCTCATCCCGGGCGAGGCCGAAGCGTTTATCGAACAGGCAGGCCAGCTGGCCTCCCAATGGACCCAGGGGTTGGAGCGCATCCAACACTCAACCCAGTGACTTGGACGGTCCGGACTGCGAGTCCCATCGGGCCACGGCGGCATGCCGACCGAAACGACGCCGAACCGGATTTCCAATCCCTGATTCTTTTCCCTCTGATCCATTTCCCTGCCTCCGTATCACGGTCGCCGTGTGGGCCCACACACCCCGGGGTTTGACCCACAGGATCCGTCGACTGTAGCGTCCCACCGTTCCCAAACCTACCCCTGCACGCCCCAGACGGATGTCGTCGTCCCCCACCCCAACCGCCGTCCGCGGCCTCCTCGGAATCGCCGCATGATTGGCCCCTGCTCCGCGATGCAGCTCCTCCGCAACTGGGGCGCCGCACTGGTGGTGGCCTGCCTCGCAGCAGGAACCACCGCCTCCGGAGCCGAGCCCTCCTCTCCGGACCGCACGGCCGAGTGGGAGGCCCTGTTCCAGTCCCGGGCCGAACGCTGGTCACTCAGGCCCGTGACATCGCCCGTCATCCCGGAGGTCCGGGACGGCGCGTGGGCGAAGGATGCCGTGGATCGGTTCATCCTGTCCCGACTCGAG
>CAZZKQ010000214.1:0-1755 GCA_964654875.1 uncultured Verrucomicrobiota bacterium
ACGATGGGCCATGACAACACCGTCCGGATCCACCGAACGGGATCCGTCGAACACCACGGCAATCGGGGCATATCCCGAGGTGACATCGGCCGAAATCACAGCCTGGGGTGCGAGATTCGGCGGGGTGATCCGGAGACCGACCGCACTGGAATGGGGCAGTCCAGCCTCATCCGTGACCGTCAGTGTCACGCCATAGGATCCTGGGATCTGGAAGGCGTGGGTCACCGACACCCCCTCGGTCCGCGTGCCATCCCCGAAATCCCAGACGTAGGTGGCGATGGCGTCGTCCTGGTCGAACGAAAGGCTGCCGTCGAAGACGATCGGGACAAACGCCTCGGCGACCGAAGGCGTGGGCCCGATGACGGAAACCGGTGGGACCTGTCGGACCGGTTCCGGAACGGTGCCGGAGACCGTGTACCGCCCCAGCGAGCCATAGCCGCTCCCGCTCACGACCAGGAAATATCGGCCGGCCGGCAGCACTAGATCGAACCGGGCGCCGAGGACGTCGGCCGGAGCCGATTCGGCCACCAGGGTCCCGGCGGAATCAAGGAGCCGGGCCTCCACGTCGAGATTCGCACCCACCTCCTCGGGGGAAACCTGGATGCTGGCAGCACCCGGTCCCGACTCGAAGGCGAAGACATCCCGATCGTCGGCCTGGCCCACGAGGCCACCCGCAGTCCAGCGGGTTCCCAACGGAAGGTGGCTGGCGGCGTCCACGGAGTCGCCATGATCGTCCTCGCGGAGCGGCAATCCAGCCGCCTGGATCCGTGCGATGTCGTCCTGGGCGGAAGACGCCCCGGGATACTCCCCACGGCTCCAGCGCGACAGGGAGCGGACCGAGGCGTCACCCATGATGGGAGCCCATCCGGTGTCCCCCGAACCGATCCCGGCAAAGGGCGAGGCCTCACCCACCAGACCATGGTGGAAGAGCCCCAGCGAATGGCCCACCTGGTGTGAGATCGCCTCCGCGATGGCCTTGGTCTGGTCGAGCCCCAGCGCGTCGGCAAACACCAGCGCCGTGTTCCATCGAGGCCCCGTCGACCCGAACGAACCCAGGTAGGAGGCCCCCGAATACCCGGGGAAGGACTGGCCCATCGGCGTGATCAGCACCCGGACCCCGCGTCCCGCGAGGACCGCCTCCCCGGCCGCAGCCGCGGTGGTGACATCGACATCAAACGGGGCGAAATCCTCGGAGACCCGCTTCCAGATCTCCACGATCTGGGCCCGCTCCACGGCGTTGAGCCCCTGGGGCTGGCCATCCCGGTCGAAGGCCGGCGCGGTGAAGCTCCGGCCCTGGAACCAGGCCTCGTTCCAGACCGTCCCGGAAACCCTGGCCCCATTGAAATCCAGCTGGATGACCCTCGCGGATCCCGGACTGCTGTGGAGCTCCACGGACTCCCCATCGATCGATGCATCGGACGTCGACAGACCCGTTTCGCCATCGAGGGTCAACACCCCGACCGAACCGTTCAGGCCACGGATCGGAGGCGAGGGGATGTCGACCATCGGACTGACACCCCCCCGAACGGGAGGCGATGGGATGTCCGTATTGAAGGTCCCGGCAGACCCATCCGTCACGCGGCGGATCGGGGGGGATGGAATATCGGCACCAGGAGTGACGACACCTCCACGGATCGGGGGCGACGGAATGTCCGTGTTCAGATTCTCGCCCGCACCATCGGTGACCCGTCGCACCGGCGGCGAGGGGATGTCGGTACCAGGGTTGGATCCGCCCCGTACCGGTGGAGACGGAAT
>CAZZKQ010000214.1:1855-6183 GCA_964654875.1 uncultured Verrucomicrobiota bacterium
GTCGGTCCCGGGATTCACCCCGCCGCGGACCGGAGGCGACGGAATGTCCGTGCCCGGAAGCCCGGCCTCCCCATCGGCCACACGACGCACCGGCGGCGAGGGGATGTCGGTTCCCGTGCCCGTGCCGCCCCGCACCGGCGGAGACGGAATGTCGGTCCCGGGATTCACCCCGCCGCGGACCGGAGGCGACGGAATGTCCGTGCCCAGGCTGACACGACCCCGGACGGGCGGGGAGGGTATGTGCGGGGAGAGTGGGGTGTCCTGGGTCGGCAGGAGGACATCCAGGACGAGGAGCCGTCCCTCCGGATCGACCGCCAACGATGCGTCGGACCGGAGCTGGACGGTCAATTGCTCAGCCGTCAGACCATAGGCCTGGGCGACGGCCGACAGCGAGTCGCCCAAGGCGAGGACCGCCTCCTCGCCGCGGGTGATCGCCCCGAGGCTCAGAACCGGGAACCGGGGGGCGTCCACGCCCGCTTTTCCCGCCATCAGGATCAGTAAGGAAAGGGCGGCCGCTCTCTCCAGGGAACGAAACCGTCGGGGTGCTGTGACTCTCATATCGGTGGGATCCCCAGGTCCGCCAACTCGGTCATCGGCAACCCAAGGGGGAGAGATCCTGCCTTCCCGCTCTCATTTCTCAGAATTGGCAACGGGGCTGGTCCGGCCTAGGCCGATGCCCTTCCGGGACTCCGGAGTTTCCCGGGGTCGACTAGGGAATTTCCCGAGTCGCCGTACGGCTTTTTCCCGAGTCGAAGACGGGGAACCGCCGACCCTCGCCGGGATCAAACCAGTAGCCGGAACCCGGTCCTGCCCCGATGGGCCAACCCCGGCGTGGGATGGGATGCTCCTGACGTGAACAAGCACGAATCCAGCCTCCGGGGATCCCGTCCGATGCCATCCGGCCCACAGGGCCGACGGGGGGGCCTGCTGACACCGCCGTCACCAGCCGGGGACGTCGTGCCCGGATTCCCCGGGGAAGGATGCCCATGAGCCCCCAGGAACCTCGTCGGCAGAGCTGCCGGATCCTGCTGGTGGAGCACAATCCCTTCGGCCTGCCCGGACGGGAGCCAATGGCTCCACCGGCCCTGCCCGGACACGGAGACCCCCTGCCCGCCGCCTCGAACCCGACCCAGTCGACCCGGAAGCTGTCGTTCCGGATGGATGTCGCCCACCAACGGCTCGACGGCGAGGTCATGGTCCGCCAGGCCATGACCGAGGGCACCCCCTACGCCCTGGTCCTCTTCCACGCCTGGGACATCGGTCCCGAGAGCATCGAGACGCTCCGCCGCCTGCGGGCCAACGACCCCGAGCTCCAGATCATCTTCCAGAGGGAAGGCGAGGCGCCCGTGCCGCCGGAGATCCTCCGACACCTGGTCGAAACCGACCGCGTTTCGGTCCTGGATCCCGGCTTCTCCCCGGCCCGCGCCTGGGATCTCGTCGAGTTCCTCTGCCAACAGTGGCTGCTCCGACAGGAACTGCTGCGGACGGCACCCGATCGTTCCGACCGCAGGGTCCCGGTCTCGAACAGCACCCCCGCTCCGGGACAGTCCGCCGGAACCGCGCCGGTCATCCTTCTCGGGGAGGACAGCCCGATCAACCAGCGCCTCGCCAAGGCCCAGTTCGAGAGGCTCGGCTACCAGGTCGACATCGCATCGAACGGACGCGAGGTCCTGGAGGCCATGAGCCGCCGACCCTATCCGCTCGTGTTCATCGATGGTCGGATGCCCGAGATGGGAGGCTGTGAGACGACGATGGAGATCCGCCGACGGGAACAGGCCCGCACCGAGGAATCGGAACGGGCCTACATCATCGCCATGACGGCCAGCTCACTCCCGGCCGACCGGGAGCGGTATTTCGCGGCCGGCATCGACGACTACCTCAGCAAACCGGTCCTCCTCGAGGATCTCGAGGCGGCTCTGAAACGCTGGAAACACCGGGTCGGAACCCGAGATTGACGGCCCTTCGAGGCCTCCTGCCCCCCCTCGTCGTCCTCCGGAGGACAGGCCTCCCACCGCCGAAATCCGGAGAAAAGCTTGATCCCTCCGGGGTCGATTCCTAGCCTCGCCCCGCTTCGTGCATCCGTAGCTCAATTGGATAGAGCAGCTGACTACGGATCAGCAGGTTTGAGGTTCGACTCCTCACGGATGCACCAGCTCTCCCCCTCAGGCCTCTGGACCGGCATCGTTTCGCCGGTCCCAACCGGACCCAGCCCTCCCAAGTCCTCCCGGAACCCGAACGCCATGTCAGGTCCCCTGCCCCCCTGCGGTCCAAGGGACCCGTCCGCGGAACCCGCTCCCCAAGCCTGCAGACCGTCCGGTCCCGTGTCGACCAGGCCGGCCTGGATCCCGATGTACGTCGTCGATGCCTTCGCCGATCGCGTCTTCGCAGGAAACCCCGCCGCGGTCTGCCTGCTCCAACAGTGGCTTCCCGATCCGATCCTCCAGGCCATCGCCGCGGAGAACCACCTGTCCGAGACCGCCTTCCTCGTCCGGGATGCCTCCCGCCATGCGCTGCGCTGGTTCACACCCGAGGTGGAGGTCGATCTCTGCGGCCATGCCACACTCGCCGCGGCCCACGTGCTGCAGACCCATGAGGGAGTCAAGGAGGAGGTCCTCCGGTTCGAGACCCGATCGGGAACCCTTCCGGTGTCGCGACAGGGCGACTGGATCCGCCTCGATTTTCCCAGCCGTCCTGCCGAGCCCTGCGCCTCGACGCCCGACCTCGAGACCGGCCTCGGGCGGATCCCGATCCGGGTGGCACGTTCCCGGGACTACCTCGCGGTCTTCGAGACGGAGGAGGAGGTCCGGGCGTTGACTCCAGACTTCGCGGCCCTGTCGCGGGTCGACAGTCTGGGAATCATCGCCACCGCCCCCGGGAACACCTGTGACTTCGTCTCCCGCTTCTTCGCACCGCGCGCCGGGATTCCCGAGGATCCCGTGACCGGCTCGGCCCATTGCACCCTCATCCCCTACTGGTCGGCGCAGCTGGGTCGCGACACCCTCCTGGCCCGACAGGTGTCCCGACGCGGCGGGGAACTCCGATGCGAGGCCCGCGGGGAACGCGTCGGCATCCTCGGCCGGGCCGTCACCTATTCCATCGCCTCGATCCGGATCGCCTGATTCGCGGCCCTGCACCCGTCAGTCCCAACGGTCAGCGTGCCGACGGCGTGGACGCCTCGGGTCGACGCGACGGAGGAGGCAGGTAGCGGAACGGGCTGCTCGGGTTGTCGTTGTCGTACGCGTAGGCGTCCCGGTGCTTCAGGAAGTACCGCAGCTGCTCGACCGGAATGGCAAATCCGAGTCCCTCGCCAAAGGTGAGCTTCATGTTGGTCACCCCCACCACGGCGCCCCGGAGGTTGAACAGGGGCCCCCCGGAATTGCCCGGGTTGATCTGGGTCGTGGTCTGAAGATACAGCTCCCCACCCACCGGCCGAGCCGTGGTGCTGACAATTCCCTCGGTCACCGTGCGCTCCAGACCCTGGGGGCTGCCAATGGCGAAGACCCGGTCCCCCTGGGAGACGACATCCGAATCCCCCAGCGGCACCACCTTGAACTTCGGGGCCCCCTTGTCGTCGATCTTGAGCAACGCAAGGTCCCCGAACTTGTTCATCGCGAGGATGCGGACATCGCGGTAGCTGCGGCGCTCCAGCTGACCGTCCTTCTGGTGGTAGACCTCGATCGAGATCCGCGTCTCCCCCTCGATGACATGGAAGTTGGTGATGAGGAAGCCGTCCTCATGGATGAAGAAACCCGATCCCAACCCGCCAGGGGTCCGGACCTGCACCACGGCCTCGCCCAGCTTCGAGACCCAGTCGCGGACCGCCGCCTCGGGCTCGAACCCCGTCGCCTGCGTGAACAGAGAGGGATCCCTTGCCGCCTCTGGAAGGACGGTCCTGGAGGACTCCCCCCCACCCGGGATCTCCTTGGCGGCCGGCGAGGCGGATTCTGGACCCCGGATCACCTTCAGGACCTGGGACCTCGGGATGCTCAGGACGGTGTAGCCCACGTCGAGGAACAGCGCGTCCTTCTTCTCCGCGACGATGCGCCCGGAGAGCGAGGCCTGGTCCTTGAGCTGGACCGTGTCGCCAAGGACCAGCACCGGGAACATCCAGGCAGCCGCCCTCAACAGGTCGAGGAAACGTTGTTCTCTCATCCGGTTTCCGCGCTACGGGCGGTTCCCCGCCCGGGCAAGCCACCCCGACCGGAGCGACCCGGGTCGATCCACCATCACCAGATCCAGAGGACGAGGCTTGCGGACACGCGGAGCGGGAAGGAGGGGAGAGATGATGGATGAGGACCGAGGCAATGCCGGTAGGGCTGCGGTCCCTC
>CAZZKQ010000215.1:0-6179 GCA_964654875.1 uncultured Verrucomicrobiota bacterium
GATGGACCCGCCACCCGGAATCGAGTTCCTCGGGAGGTTCGCCGCCAAAACCGCCCATCCAGACCGACATCGTCATGCTTCGGACCCGGGGCAGGAGGCGTCCCTTCACGTCGACGACCGACCGGTCGGCCGGACACTTCCAGATGCCGGCCGACGGAGTGTATTTCCAGAGCGGACTCCGGTGGATGCTCTTGGTGACATCCCAGTTCACCTCGTTCTTGGGGTCGAAATCCATCCGGCCAAGAAACCAGACGGCGCTGTCCCGGGACCGGTTCGACAGGTGGGCGCTGGAGTAGGGGATGCGGTCGTTGTTGTCGTCGGCATACATCCGCCAGCCGAGGGTCAGCTGGCGGTGGTTGTTGAGGCACTGGATCCCCTGGGTCTTCTGCTTCGCACGTGCGAGCGTGGGGAGCAGCATGGAGGCGAGGATCGCGATGATGGCGATCACCACGAGGAGCTCGATCAGGGTGAAGCCGGGTCTCCGGCTTCCACACCAATCTCGGGAGGGGCTGTGTCGCAGAGGCTTCATCGGTCCTCGCTCGGACTCTTCCCCAAGTTTCGCAGATGTCTCGCGGAATCTGCGGGATCCCCCCATTCAGACTGGGTGATTCACCTGGCCCCGGCTGGGAGCGGGACCTGTCCCGGACGGCCGAGGTAGTACAGGAGATCCCGGATTTCCTGCTCACCCAACGGTGCCAGAAGGCCCTCGGGCATCATCGACTGGTCGCTCTGCTCGACCTTCGCCACCTCGGCCTTCGGGAGCTTCACCTGCTCGGTGGCGGTCTGGATCACGTAACCGTTGGCATCCTGTTGCTTTACCACACCCATCACGACCCGCCCGTCCCGGGTCTCAAGGGTCGAGGCGCGGTACTCGTTCGGGATGACAGCGTTCGGGTAGAGGATGTTCTGAAGAAGGTAGTCCAGATCACCCCGGTTCGCGCCGGTAATGTCGGGTCCGACCGCCCCTCCGGAATCGAAGAGGTGGTGGCACTGGGCGCAGACCTTGTTGAAGACGGCCCGTCCGCGGGGACCGTCCCCCGGGGTGGATCCACCTGCCCAGTAGGTCCGTTTCACCTTCTCGATCTCCTTCTGCATATCGGGACTCGTGTCCTGCATCACGCCCCAGACCTCGGTGATCTGACGGGAGATGTCGGCGTCCTTGAAACTCCGGAGTTGTCGGACGAGGTCGGCGGTGAGGTCGGCCTTGGGGATGGACCCCTTGGCGACGGCCAGCAGGAGGGGCTTCGCGTAGGCGGGGCGGGAGGCGAGGGTGTTGAGGGCGTCGCGGCGTTCGGCCGGTGGCAGCCCGGCGTAGACGTCTCCCAGGAGGACTCCGGGGGTCTTCGGGTCGTCGTAGGCGGCGAGACCGCGGATGGCGGTCGACCGCACCGCGGGGTCGGCCACAAGGGCCTGCAGGGTGGCCGGCAGCTCTGGGTCCTTGGCGGCCAGTAGGCTGTCGAGGGCCTTCCGTCGTGCCGAGGCGTCGCCCGTGGAGTTCTTCGCCAGCGTCCGCAGCGCCGCCCGGGCCTGGGGGCTGCCGAAGGTCAGCGACAGGGTCTGCACGAGGGTGCGGACCTCGTCGTTCGAACTCCCGGCCAGCCGGGTCTCGACCGCGTTCCAGCCCTCTGGCATGGGTGCGGAACGACGTCCCTGCAATGCGGCACTCAGACCCCGGAGAAGGTCGAGCTGGAACTGGGTGTCCTTCGAGTCCGCAAGGAGGCGGGTCAGCTGCGGCAGGCTGTCTTCAGCTTGGAGTGCGGGGGTTTCCGCGATCAGGAGGAGTCCCGTGACGACGGCGGTGGCGAAGCGGCGGGTGAGTGCGGGCATGGCGAGGGAGGGCGGTGGGTGGCGTCGGGTGGTTCAGTTCCGGGCGAGGCTCGCGGTGGCCAGACGGCGCGCGATGAATTCCCGGACCTTGGGAATCTTGCAGGACTTGAGCAGCGACAGCGCCCGTTCGGGATCGGTCGCTGCGCCACCCTCGGCAGCCATCCAGTAGAGCTGGGGCAGGTTGTGGTCGGACGCGTCTTCGGCGTGTTGGAGCAGGGCGGTCAGGACCTCCCAGCGGTGCTCGACCGGGATCCGCTGGAGGGCGGAGGCGATCTGGCGTCGGACCACGGGCGACGGATCCTTGGCGGCGAGGGTCTTGAGCGTCGACAGCAGCTCCCGTCCGGGTCCGGCAGTCCAGTCGAGCGTGGCGGCGCGTTCGGCGGCAAGCTGGAGGGTCCAGCCTCTCAGGACGTCGTCGCTCCCGGCCAGACGGGTGGCATCGGACGGGATCCCGCCGGTCTGGGCGAGGGTCCAGAGCGCCCGGAGGCGTTCGTTGCGTCCCTTGCCGTCCCGCAGGCTCCGGGTGAGCACCTCCCGGGCCTTCGTCATGGACTGCCCAGACCCGAAGCGCTCGTGTAGCAGACGTCGCGCATGGCGGCTGAGCCACTCGTTGCGGGATCCGATCTCACGGACGAGATCCTCATTGGTGAGTTTGGCCAGGTCGACGCGGGTCTTGGGTGTGTTCTGGTAGACAATCTTATAGATCCGGCCATTGGCGCGGTCGTGGCCATCCTCCCGGTTGTGATGGCACTGGTTCTTGTCGTACCAGTCGATGATGTAGACTGAGCCATCGGCGTCGTAGCGTTGGTTGAGGGTCTGGCTCCAGGTGTCGTTGAAGTTGAGGAAGTCGGAACCGTGTTCCCCGATGAATCCGGATCCCGAGCGGGCGGGGCGATCCACGTTGAGGCGTTGTCCATGGATGTTGCCGAGGAACAGCTGGTTCCGGTACTCGGCGGGCCAGCTGGTCCCGAGGTACGCCATGAGTCCGGCGTGGGCGTGTCCGCCGCCGGAGGCGTCACTGCGGCCGTTGCCGGCGTGGGGACCCTGGTTGCCGGCGTAGTGGAGGTGGTTGGCGACCGTGGTGATGTCCTCATAGACGTACGGGAACACGGGCTTGCCGCCGCGTGGGTCGCGGGTCTTCGCGTTGCGGGCCGCCTCGGCGAGATTGATGCAGTAGTGCTCGCCGCCCTGACGGGTGATCCGGGCGCCCTGGACCATCTGGAACAGGTGCGGGATGACGCACATCTCGGCCCAGAGGTTGCCCTCCTCGTCGAAGTCGATGCCCCAGGGATTCGATCCCCCCTCGGTGAAGACCTCGAACTCGTGGCGGACTGGATGGTAGCGCCAGACCCCGGCGTCGACCCACTGGCGGTCCGTCACCGAGGTGCCCGGCTTGCCGACGTTGGAGGGACAGAACACACCGTGGCATCCATAGAGCCAGCCATCGGGCCCCCAGAGGAAGGTGTTCAGGGTCTCGTGGGTGTCTGCCGTGTAGTTCCAGCCGTCGAGCAGGATGCGGGGATCCCCGGCCGGTTTCGGCGCGTCGCCCTCGGCGATCGGGATGAAGACAAGGTAGGGCGCGGCACCGACCCAGAGTCCACCGAAGCCATACTCGAGGCCGGAGATCAGATTGACGTTCTCCAGGAACACGGTGCGCCGGTCGAACTTGTGGTCCCCGTCGGTGTCCTCGAACACGAGGATGCGATCCTTGCCCCCGAGGAGATCCTTCAGGAGTTCGGCGGGCGTCCCGTTCTTGGGCGGGTGTCCGACACGCTTTGGATAGGTGATGCCCTCGGCGACCCAGAGCCGGCCCTTGTCGTCGTCGCAGAAGGCGATGGGCTGGCGGATGTCGGGCTCCGCCGCGAAGACGTGCATCTGGAATCCCGGCTGCAGGGTGGCCTTGGAGGCGGCTTCGGCTGCGGTAAGGCCGGCGAACAGGACGGCGTCGGCCGGAGGCGGTTCGTCCCAGCGCATCTCGGCTGCCGTGTAGGCATCGGCGGGCTTGGGTTGCTTGGCATGGAAGACAAATCCGTCGAAGTTGATGTGACCCCAGTGACCTGAGCGGTCGTCAACCAGCCGCACGGCCATGTCCTTGCCCACGCGGTCCTTGAGGTCGACCACGACGGTCCGAAGCGTCTCGCTCTCCCGTCCGTGCATCTTGAAAAACACGGTTCCACTGGCGGTGTCGACCAGTTCGATGCGCGTCTCGGGCCAGGGTCCACCGGCGAACCGGAAGCTCGCCCAGGGCTGGGTGATCCGGAACGGTTTCGAGGTCAGCGTGCCTTTGGGGTCGTCCCCGACCTTCTCGTAGCCCCCGATCCAGAACTCCCCGGTGTGACCGGATTCCATGTCGCTCCGGCGGTCCTTGACGACGTCGCCGCGGACCGGCTGTCCCTGGAAGGCCCTGCCCGTGGCGGTCCAGTCGGTCAGGTCGCCGGTTTCAAACCCGAGGTTCAGAGTGCGTCCCGAGGCATCCTTGGGGGCGATGTCCTGTCCGGACATCGGTAAGATGAGTCCGAGGAGCGCGGCGGCGGTCAGGAGCGGACGGAGGTGGGAACGGGATGACATGCGATGACTGAATCAGAACTCCGCTCTCGGGTAGAAGTGGATTCCCGGTTGGGGCTGGGCGGGTCTCGACGGCCCAGTGTCGGATCGCCTAGCGTGGCCGCGTGTTCCTCCGGTTCGACAAGATCTCCAAGCGCTATCCGGGCGTCCGCGCGCTCGACGAGGTCAGCTTCGAGGTTGCCGAGGGGAGCTGCCACGCCCTGATGGGCGAGAACGGGGCCGGGAAGAGCACCCTTGGAAAGATCCTCGCCGGGGTGCAGCGGTCTGACGGCGGTGAGATCCGACTCCGGGGTGAGGTCATTCGTCCGACGGATCCGCTGTCGGCCCGCCAGCTGGGAATCGCGATGGTCCACCAGGAGCTCGCGTTTTGTCCGAACCTTTCGGTGGCGGAGAACCTTTGTCTGGGAGCGTTGCCCTCGCGGATGGGGTGGATGCGGCGCGGCGCCCTGCGGCAGGAGGCGACCCGCCTGCTCAAGACGATCGAGGCCGACATCCCGGTCGACCGGCCCGTGGGCGAGCTGTCCACGGGGCAGGAACAGCTCCTACAAATCGCCGCGGCTGTCGGCACCGGTGCCCGGGTGATCGTCTTCGACGAGCCGACCAGCTCGCTCTCGGTGGCGGAGTCGGAGCACCTCTTCGCCCTGCTGGGAGATCTCAAACGTCGGGGCATCACGGTGCTCTATGTGTCCCACCGCATGGATGAAATCTTCCGTCTGTGCGACACGGTGACGGTGCTCCGGGATGGACGCCATGTGGCGACCGAGCCGATCGCGCAGACCCACGAGAACCGGCTGGTGGAGCAGATGATTGGACGGGAGCTGGATCCGGCCTCGGCGTCGGGCTCGCGGCGTGTTCCCGGCGATGAGGTGCTGCGGGTGTCGACGTTGACCTCCCCGGGGCGGTTTTCGGACATCGGCTTCTCGGTGCGGGCGGGGGAGATCCTCGGTCTGGCGGGACTTGTGGGAGCGGGTCGGAGCGAGGTGGCCCAGGCGATCTTCGGGCTCGATTCACGTTCTACCGGCGAAGTTTTGGTTCGCGGCCAGCGGTTGCGTCCCCGCAGTGTCGGCGCCGCGTTGGAGGCGGGACTGGGCTTCCTGCCGGAGGATCGCAAGCGCCTGGGGTTGATCCTGCCGCTGTCGTGTCGTGAAAACGCGAGCCTTGCGGTGTTGCGTCGTCTTTCGACTGCCGGGGTGGTCCGGCGGTCGACCGAGCGGAGGATGGCGGGTGCGTTCTTTGATCGGCTCCGGGTCAAGTCACCGTCCATGGAGGCGCCGGTTTCGGGTCTGAGCGGTGGCAACCAGCAGAAGGTGGCCCTTTCCAAGTGGCTTGCCCGGGAGTGTCCGATCCTGATGGTCGACGAACCCACCCGGGGCGTGGACGTCGGGGCGAAGGCGGAAATCCACCGGTTGCTGGAGGAACTGGCGGCGGGTGGCACGGCAATTCTGCTGATCAGCAGCGAGCTGCCGGAGCTCATGCGGCTGAGTGACCGGGTCGTGGTCCTGCGGCAGGGTCGCCAGGTGGGCGAGCTGGCTCGGGAACAGTTCAGTCAGGCGGCGCTGCTGCGGCTCATGGCGGGCGTGGGATCTGCGGGCTGAGTCACCCCGGATGGCGGATGATGCAGTTCTCTGCATCACTGGGTGCATCAGATGCACCCAGTCGAGCGGCATGACCTGACCCCAACCCGAGCGGCATGACCTGACCCCAACCCGAGCGGCATGACCTGACCCCAACCCGAGCGGCATGACCTGACCCCAACCCGAGCGGCATGACCTGACCCCAACCCGAGC
>CAZZKQ010000216.1:0-6161 GCA_964654875.1 uncultured Verrucomicrobiota bacterium
CCGAAAGTCCCGACGTCGGAGGCCGATCGAACCGTCTAGCCCTGTCCGGGCTCCTTGGGCTCCTCGACGGCCGGGACGATCACGGCCCCGAGGATCAGTCCGGTGACGAGCATCGCCGAGGCGGTATAGGCGGCGTTGAGCACCAGCCACGGCCACGGCTGGAACCAATAGAGTCCGTTGCCGATGATGATGTAGTTCGTGAGGGCAAGTCCGGCGATCGTGACCAACGTCACCCGCTGCCCGAATCGAGGCGGGCGCGCCACCTGGAGGAGCACGCCGAGGAGGAAGGTGGTGACCCATCCATGGAGGAATCCGACACCCAGGGATTCCATCGAGCGTGGCTCGATCCCGTCACGACGGTAGTGGATCGTCGCGACGGGGCCCGCGTGGGCCTTGTCCTGGGCCGCCGAATTCTCGGTCTGAAGTCCCGGGACGAGGTAGATGCCATCGTTCGGCAGATGCTCGCGGAGGGCCGATCCGAGAGCCTCGTTGCTGGAGCTGGGCTTCTCGACGTAGGCGTAGGGGATGGGACAGGTCCAGAACGCCGCACCGAACCCGAAGAGGACGATCGCCGCTATCAGGCTGCCAAGGAGGAGACGGATCATCGGGTGGTCAGGTTCCGCTCAGTGAATCCGTCGCACGGTGGCAATTCAACCGCCTATTCCCCGCGGATCCGTTCCTTCTTCTCCTCGAGCTCCTGCTCGAGTCGGCGTCGCTGCTCCCGGAAGAGGGTCTGACGTTCCTCGATCGCGCCGATGTCGCCCGCTTCCCGGAACCGCGCGACCTCCTCCTGACACGACAGGTCCTCCTGGGCGATCCGGGCGCGGTAGACGGAGTCGAGTTCCGCGAGGCGCGTCTTCTGATCGGGGGTGAGGGTCTTGGACGGCGTGCCTCCCCCGAGCCGTTCCATCGCCAGTTCGTAGGCCGATTTCATGGACGGAGCGTAGGGGAGTTCCCGTCCCTTTGCATCCCCCTTCCTTCGGTGATGGTGGGATCTTTCCGAATTTGAACCGCTCGACCATGGTTCCCCCTGTGTCCGCTGCCGACCCGATCCAGCCGCCGACCTCCTGGGTGAATCCGGTTCCGGCACTGATGCACAAGCCGGTCTTCGGGCTGTTCCTGCTGGTGGTCACCGCGGAGATCGTCCGTGTCTGGCTCCGCCTCGAGTGGCCGGAGGCTTGGGCTTGGCTGAGCCCGGGCGTCTGGGGTTTCGCGGCCGCAACATTGGCGGTCGGTCTGTCGCGTCGTCTTCCGGTCCAGAATGTCGTTTCGATCGCCTGCATTGGCGGGGGAATCGCTGTCGCCATCGAGCTGCTCAACGGGACGACCCAGATCCCGTTCGGCCAGCGGACCCTCGGCGAACGGCATGGCCCGGTCGCCTACGGCCTGGGCTGGTACCAGCCGCTGCTATGGCTTGCGATGGCGATCTCCTGCCGTGGGGTGGCCCGGCTCGCGGTACGGCCCTGGCGCAAGCTGCAGTATTACGGCATCTGGGTCATGGCCGTGGCCACGCTGCTCGCCCTCGCCCTCGCGATGTCCCATGAGGCCGCAGGCGGTGGGGCGGGATGGTGGCGACGGGAGAATCGGCCCGGGACCTCGACCTGGTACGAGTGTCCCTGGGCCTCGATGCTGGGATGGATCCTCACCACGCTGGTGGTCTATGCGTTCACCACGCCGTGGTTCCTCAACAAGCAGGGAATCAAACAGCCGACCGACTGGCATCCTCTGGTCGTCTGGACGGGTCTGATGGTCTGGCTCCTGGCGCTCAACCTTGCCCAACAGCACTGGGCGGCCGTGGTGATGGGGGCCGGTGCGGTGGGGCTTGGGATGGGAGCGGCTGTCCGGGGCGGGCGGTGGTGAGGCGCCAGACGGGGCGCCGTCGGATTCCACCTGGGAGGTCTACTTCAGCTCCTGCCGCGTTGCGATGGGGACGTATCCGACCTCAAGGCCCTTCGGAGGCGTGACGATCAGCGCCGGATCGATTGCCGCAAGCCGTCCGTGGTCCGGCGGCGCAAGATATTCGCGGTCCTTGGTCCAGGTGCGATGCAGCAGTTCGATGCGCCTCTGGACGACCTCGCGCTCCGCGGCGGTGAGGTCGGCGTTGAGCATCGCAGGCTGGTCGGCGAATCGGTACCAGTGGTAGGTCACCACGCTGCCGTCGCCCAGACGGACCTTGAAGGGACCCGCAACCGGGCCGGGCGTCCTCCAGGAACTGTCCGGGGCATCAGGCGTGGTCCGGGGCTCCTGGGGGTCCTCCCTGGGGGTCTCGAAGCGGAACTGGGTGAGGCCGAGGTTCCCGGGAACCTTGGCGGAGTTCACAACGGCCCATCGGGGCTTCCCACGGTCTCGGCCCAGTCGGAAGAACTCAGGCAGGGTCACCAGGGACCCGTTGCGGCTGGTGAGCTGTCCGTCCCAACGAAAGCCCAACGTCAACGGGTCCGGCGTGATCGGAGTCGCAAACGACCTCCAGGCCACCGATGCGGCCTTTTCCTGGGCGACATCCGGGGGAAAGAAGCTCCAGCTCGAGCCGCCCGTGGCCTTGAACCGCTGGGTTGCCGAGGCGGAGGGCTTGACGAGGCCCTCCGCCGGCGGGCCTCCGGCAAACCATCGCTCCACCGCATCCCACAACGCAGCCTTCGTGTACACGGTGTGGCGGTGCAACAGGGCCGAGTGGCCGTCGGGCGTGACCGGAAAGGAGGTCCGGGCCATGCGCGCATGGACGGCACCGTCGCGGTTCGTCCCGAAGACCACGGGGATGTGCTGGGTCTCCATCTGGATCGCCTTGTTGGGATCCGAGGGAGCCGAGTCGAGGAGCCTGCCCGACCACTGCGGATTCGTGAGCAGGGCGCGGGACCAGAAGAACGGCGTGAAGAAGGCGGCGGGTCCCTTGAAGTTCACCGTGTTCAGGAAGAGCGTCCAACACTGGTTGCCGGTGGGTACGGGTCGACCGGCGGTGGTCGGCTTCGGATCGGTGAGCGGCAGCGGCAGATATCCGTAGCCGAACCACTCGCCCTGGACCCCCTGCCGGAGGTTGAGTCCATCCAGAGGAAACAACAGCCACGGGCTCAACTGGGCCACGCCATACAGGCCCAGCTCCTCCTCCCAGGTGCCCGCTCCATAGCCGGGCCCGTTGGCGATCACCGAGAAGTTCGGACCCACACCGCCCATGATGAACTTCGGCGTGGGGGTGGGGAAACGCGTGTCGCGCCACCAGCCCAGCCCGCCTTCGATGTCGATATAGCACTCCTCCTTCGGCTTCTGGTCGGCCTCCCAGAGCGGATGCATCCAGGTGCTGAGGAGACCGGTCTGGAAGTCGTGGCCCGGATAGTGGTCCACCAACGGCCACGCGGCGGCGTAGAGGGAGAAGCCCCCATTGAACTCCTTGGGGACCTGTTCACCGTCGAACAGCAGGTAGCCGAACATCTCGCCACGCTGGACAGGTGCGGACCAGCCCGGTGCCGCGACCCAGAGGCTGAGGAGAATGCCGATCCATTCGGGGAGATTCATGGGACGGTCGGGGTCATCGGTCGGACGCGGTTGGACTCACGGATACGTGCTCGGGTGTTTCTGACCCGAGAGTCGGCGTCGCAGGCTGTCGTACACCGGTTCCGATCCGAGGCCGACCGCGACACATTCCGCTCCGATGCAAGCGGTCATGAGGGGTAGCACATAGGCGGTGGTTCCGGCCATCTCGCTCACAAGGATGATGCCTGTGGCGGGGGATCGGACGATGGCGGCGAAGAGTGCGGCCATGGCGATGAAGGAGAGGGTTGTCGGCGCGACCTGGAGCGAGGGCAGGAGCTGGAGGGCGATGTTCCCGACCAGGCCGCCCGTCAGGGCGCCGAGGGCGAGGATCGGGGCGAAGAGGCCACCAGGCGTGCGCGCCGCATAGCTGAGCCCCCCCAGCAGGAACCGGAGCCCTGCAAGGCCGGCCACGGTGACGAGACTGGCCGGCGAGAGGACAAGTCCCCGGGCCAGGGATTCCCCGCCGCCCACGGCGTCGGGCACCACACAGCCCAATGCGGCGATCCCCATGCCGATCCCCACAGCCGCGCCCCAGACGGGAACCCCACGGAGTCCTCCCAGGAGCGTCAACCAGCCGAGAAGCAGCCGGTTGTAGCCCCATCCCACGATGCCGCAGACGAGACCGACCCCGAGGGCGATCCCCAGTTGGGTGAGGCTGACGTCCGGGTTGGACGGGACCTCAAAGATCAGGGTGGGCCGATGCAGCACGTGGCTGACCGCGACGGCGGTGACGGATGTGGTCAGGGTTGAGGCAGTGGTCCGAAGGTCGAATCTGCGGACCAGCTCTTCGAGAATGAACACCGCCCCGGCGATCGGGGCGTCGAACGCCGTGGCCAGTCCGGCGGCAGCCCCCGATGCGAGCAGCATCCCGACCCCTGATGCGTCGAGTCCCACGCTCCGTCCGAGCCAGCCTCCGATGCAGGCTCCCATCTGGACGCTTGGACCCTCGCGTCCGAGGAGGAGTCCGGCTCCGATCGCCAGGACACCACCGACAAACTTGACCGGGATGAGCATCAGGGAGGGCGGGGGAAGGGTGCCTTCGAGTTCGGCCTCCACCTGTGGGATGCCACTGCCGCTGGCGTGCGGCGAGAGGCGTTGGACGCCCCAGGCCGCGAATCCGACGGCCACCCCTGCGCCAAGTGCCAGGAGCACCGCGCCGATCGGCACTCCCTCCGGCCGCCACGTCGACAGCGCGGATCTGACGTGTTCAGCGCGAACCAGCGTCTCGCGGAACAGCGAGACGAGCAGGCCTGTCATCCCACCAACCATGGTGGAGGCGACGACGAGGCGGAGGAATCCGGCTCGGGCGTCCTGGGAGGGGGACTCAGCCATGCACGATCAGGATGGGATCCAGCCGGGACACACCCGGATGGGTCCACAACTCCACCACACATCGCCGGACCGGGGCAGGCAAAACCTCGGTGGGCTCCGCGGCGCGCCGTGGGGACGGGTGGGGCGAGGGCGTCGACGGTCTACCCCGACGCGGGCCGGAACAGATCCCTCATGCGACGCAGCAGGGCCTGGGTTCGGCTTTCGGGCGTCCCTGATGTCTGGCTTGCGGCGACCCGGTCGGCGTTCATCCGCTCCCGGGTGGCGATCGTCTCCTCGAGTTGGCCGAGCAGCCCAGGCTCGCGATCGATCAGAAGCCCAAGGGAGGTCCGCGTGATTTCGAGGACCAGGCATTCCGTGACAGCATGCACGGAGGCGCTCCGGGGCTCACCGGTCAGGAGGGATCGTTCGCCCACCACCTGGCCCGCCTGGAGGGTGGCGAGCTCAATCGGAGCGGTGTCGCCGCTTGGGGCGGACATCACCCGGACACAGCCCTCGGCGACCAGGAACATCGAATCACCCGGGTCGCCGGCCCGGACCAACACCTGTCCGGGACGGATCAGACGCAGGACGGTTTCGGTGGCAAGCCACCGCAGGCTGGCATCGGGGAACCGTTCGAACAGGGCGACCCGACGCAGGAAGGCGACTCGGTCCTCGACCGAATGGACCCCGGAGGCGTCGCGGGGCAGACGGGCGAGGAAGACCGTCTCGCGGGGCTGGGCCAGCGACAGGCCGGTCTTGGCCAGCTGCTGCAGGACGCAGACCCACACGACATGGGTGGCGGTGTCCGATGACAACGTCGCCGGATCGAGCCAGAATCGGATACGGTACAGGACACCCGAGTCGTCGGCCGACCATACCAGGACATCCGGGGCAGGGGACCGCTGTGGGCCGTCCGGAAGCCCCGTCGCCTCAAGGACCGCCGAACGGAGGATCCGCAGGGCTCGGTCTGTGGGCACATCGACGTCCAGACGCACCTCGAGATGGAAACGGCTTTCCGGTCGGGGCAGGGCGTAGTTGGTGACGGCACTCGTCGCCAGCTCGCTGTTGGGGACGATGACGATGAAGCCGTCGCGGGTTCGGATCCGGAGGGTCCGCCATTGGATCTCCTCGATCCAGCCCTTGATCGGTTCCCCTTGATGGGTGGAGATCGAGACGTAGTCGCCGATGCTGTAGGCGTGCTCGAGGTTGATGCCCAGGCCGGAGAAGAAATCCAGAATGATGGGTCGCAGGGCGAGGCCGAGGACCACGCCGATGGCCCCGGAGGCAGCCCAGAACCCGGACATGGACTGGTCGAAGACGCTGAC
>CAZZKQ010000217.1:0-6137 GCA_964654875.1 uncultured Verrucomicrobiota bacterium
TCTTGATGCCGGATTGCGCCAGCACAAAGGGCTGACCTCCACTGGTGGGATACCCGGCCACATCAAACAAATCCTTGACGGCAAACGTCAGACCGCTGAGCGGACCGACGCTGGCACGGGGCACCTCGACCCAGGGGTCCGGCATGAAACCGGTGATTCTGTCCTGGGTCCAGTTCAGAACCCGGCTCGTGGACTGGTTTCCCGACGGGAAACGGCTTCTGTTTGCGACCTCGATGACGAGCTACAAGGATCGGTTCAACCAGCTCCATGAGGTCGATGTGGACGGAGGGATGCCCACGAAACTCCCGATGCCCTATGGCGAATTCGGCAGCGTGAAGGACGACGGCAAGACCCTCGCCTACATGCCGATCTCGATCTCGTTCAGCACCTGGAAGCGTTATCGCGGCGGCATGGCGCCGGACATCTGGATCTTCAACCTCGAGACCCTGGAGTCGAGGAACCTGACCCGGTCCGGTGCCGATGACTCCATGCCGATGTGGCATGGGGACAACCTCTATTTTCTGTCCGACCGCGACGGGGCGAAGCGGGCGAACCTCTGGGTCTGGAACGCCAAGACCGACAAGTTCAAGGCCCTGACGACGTTCACCGAGCACGACATCCACTTTCCGAGCGCGGGACCCAAGGAACTGGTCTTCGAGAACGGGGGACGGCTCTATCTCCTCGACTACCAGACCGAGAAGTTCCGTGAGGTCCGGATCGATGTCGTGACCGACCAGGCCACGCTCAAGCCGCGGGATATCAATGCAAGCGGGTTGATCCAGGACGGCGCCGTGTCGCCGAAGGGCAAGCGGGTCCTGGTCTCGGCCCGGGGCGAGATCTTCTCCCTTCCTGCGGAGCAGGGGATCGTTCGCAACGTCACCCGATCCTCCGGTGTCGCCGAGCGCTATCCGGCCTGGTCGCCCGATGGCAAGTCGATCGCGTACTTCTCGGATCGGACTGGCGAGTACGAGTTGACCACCCGCCCCGCGGATGGCAGCGGAGGCGAGACCAACCTCACCCGCCTGGGTCCCGGCTACCGCTACAACCTGTTCTGGTCGCCCGACTCCAAAAAAGTCGCCTTCATCGACCAGGCGATGAAGGTCAATGTCTACGACTTCGCGGCCGGCACCAACCGGGTCATCGCCCGACAGCTCTGGAAATACCACGGCGACCTCGCGGGATTCCGGGTGGGATGGAGTCCTGACAGCCGCTGGCTCACGTGGGGACAGGACCTGACCAACCAGCAGAGCGCTATCGTGCTGCACGATCTGAAGGAGGACAAGACCCACCAGGTCACCTCGGGGTTCTACAGCGACGATCTCCCGTCGTTCGACCCGGACGGAAAGTACCTCTATTTCCGGACGACCCGTAGTTTCAACCCGATCTACAGCGAGCTCGACAGCACTTGGATCTATGCCAACGGAACCCGGATGGCGGTCGTGCCGCTGACGCGGGATCTTGCCAATCCCCTGGCGCCCAAGAACGACGATGAGGAGCGTCCCAAGGAGAAGAAGCCGGATCCTGGGACCAACGCGCCCGCTGCCCCGCCAGCGTCGGCTGGTGCCAACACGTCTCCTGCGTCCGCCAGTGCGGCAGCCGCGACCAATGCCGTTCCGCCAACGGCTGCTGCCTCGGCCAAGACGGAGGAATCAGGCGCCAAGGAGACCCGGATCGATCTCGAGGGATTTGAGTCCCGTGTGATCCTGCTGCCGCCCGGCAGCGGCGCCTACGACACCGTCATCCCGGTGGCGGGGGGCAGGGTGCTGTATCGGCGGCTACCGCGCACCGGAGCAGACGGTGGATCGGCGACCCTCCACCTCTACGACCTCGAGAAGCAGGAGGAGAAGACCGTCATTGGGGATTGCGCCGGTGCAGAGTTGTCGGCGGACCGCAGCAAGCTGCTGGTGATCTCCGGTGGACGCTGGGGCGTGGTCGAGCCCAAGGAGGGCCAGCGGATCGACAAGGCGGTGCCGACCGGAGATCTCGTCATGCGCCTCGATCCCCGGGCCGAATGGCGTCAGATCTTCGACGATGTCTGGCGGTTCCAGCGCGACTTCTTCTACGACCCAAACCTGCACGGCGTGGATTGGCCCCAGATGCGGGAACGGTATGGTCGCCTGCTCGAGGGCGCGGTGACCCGATGGGACGTCAACTACGTCATCGGCGAGCTGATTGGCGAGCTCAACTCCTCACACACCTACCGGAGCGGCGGGGACGTCGAAAGCGCACCCTCCCGCGGTGTCGGGTATCTCGGGTGTGATTTCCGCCTGACCAACGGTCTCTTCCAGATTGTGCGCATCATCGAGGCGGCGCCTTGGGATGCGGAGCCCCGGTCACCGCTGGCCCAGCCGGGTGTTTCGGTGAAGGCGGGCGATTTCCTGATGGCCGTGAACGGCGAGCCGCTGGATCCGAAGAAGGATCCCTGGGCCGCGTTCCAAGGGCTTGCGGATCGTGCGGTGCTCCTGACCGTCTCGACCAACGGCCAGCTGGACGGGGCGCGGGAAATCCTCGTCCGGACACTCGATTCCGAGGCCCGCCTCCGCCATCTCGCATGGCAGCAGGAGAATCGGCGACGTGTCCGGGAACGGAGCGGCGGTCGGATCGGCTACGTGTACGTGCCGGACACCGGTGTGACTGGACAGAACGAGCTGGTCCGCCAGTGGCGGGGCCAGGTGGCCATGCCGGGTCTGATCATCGACGAGCGGTTCAATTCCGGGGGACAGATCCCGGACCGCTTCGTGGAGGTTCTGAACCGGCCCCTGCGCAACTGGTGGGGTGTCCGAGACGGCGCGGACTGGCCTTGGCCGCTCACCTCACAGACCGGTCCCAAGGCGATGCTGATGAACGGCTGGTCTGGGTCGGGGGGTGATTGTTTCCCGTACTACTTCAAGCAAAGCGGGCTGGGCCCGCTGATCGGCCAGCGTACCTGGGGCGGTCTGATTGGCATCACCGGGGCTCCTGGTCTCATTGACGGCGGGAGTGTCACCGTGCCGACCTTCGGCATCTATGATCTGAAGGGGAACTGGATCATCGAGGGTCACGGGGTGGATCCGGATATCGAGGTGGTGGACGATCCCACGCGTCTGGCTCGTGGCGAGGATCCGCAGCTCGAACGGGCGATCACCGAGGTGATGAAGTCTTTGGAGCGCCATCCTCCGACTGTGCCAAGGAAGCCGGCCTATCCGGACCGGAAGGGCAAATAGACCGGAGTCGAGGAAGCCCGGGGCGCGGGGTCATTCGGCAAATCACAGCGGTCAGGAATTCGAGGGAGGCGAGGCCGATTGCGAGGTCAGGCATGCGCCTCTTCCTGTGCGTCTGAATGCCCGGGTGGCGTGCCCACGGGTCGGGTGAAGCCATGCTCCGTATCTGCTGGCTCAGTCGGGGCGAGGCCTCAAAAGAAAAAGGCGCGGCTGCCAGGCAGCCGCGCCCTGTCCAAGGGTTTCCGTTCGGATCAGTAGTCCATGCCGCCGCCCGCATGCGGGTCGGCTGCCG
Organism: uncultured Verrucomicrobiota bacterium; assembly: GCA_964654875.1. Taxonomy (GTDB): domain Bacteria; phylum Verrucomicrobiota; class Verrucomicrobiia; order Limisphaerales; family UBA9464; genus UBA9464. Next base: position 3,493 of record CAZZKQ010000217.1, read on the forward strand.
GCTTCTCCTTCTTCTCCGGGATCTCGGTGATGAGGCACTCGGTGGTGAGCATCAGACCGGCGATCGAGGAGGCGTTCTGGAGAGCGGAGCGGGTGACCTTCTTCGGGTCGACCACACCGGCCTTCACGAGGTCCTCGTAATCGCCAGTGGCGACATTGTAGCCATCGTTGCCTTTCCGGCGCTTGACCTCCTGCACGATGAGGCTGCCTTCGACGCCGGCATTGAGAGCCAGCTCGCGGAGCGGGGCCTCGACGGCACGACGGACGATGTCGACGCCGGTCTGCTCGTCGACCACGGCCAGCTTGAGCGCCTCGATAGCCGGGAGGGTGCGGAGCAGGGCCACGCCACCACCGGCGACGATGCCTTCCTCGACGGCCGCGCGGGTCGCATGGAGAGCGTCCTCGACACGGGCCTTCTTCTCCTTCATCTCGGTCTCGGTCGCGGCACCGACGTGGATGACGGCGACGCCGCCAGCCAGCTTGGCGAGCCGCTCCTGGAGCTTCTCGCGGTCGTAGTCGCTGGTGGTCTCCTCGATCTGGCGGCGGATCTGGTTGACCCGACCCTGGATCTCGGAGCTCTTGCCGTTGCCCTCGACGATCGTGGTGTTCTCCTTCTCGACGACGATGCTCTTGGCGCGGCCCAGATCACCCAGTTCGAGGTTCTCGAGCTTGATGCCCAGATCCTCGGTCAGGCACTTGCCACCGGTGAGGATGGCGATGTCCTCGAGCATCGCCTTGCGGCGATCGCCGAAGCCGGGGGCCTTGACGGCACACACGTTGATCGTTCCGCGCAGCTTGTTGACCACGAGGGTCGCAAGGGCCTCGCCCTCGACCTCCTCGGCGATGATCAGGAGAGGCTTGCCGGTCTTGGCAACCTTCTCGAGCACCGGGAGCAGATCCTTGAGGTTCGAGATCTTCTTCTCGTAGATCAGGATGTAGGCGTCATCCAGCTTGGCTTCCATGGCCTCGGCGTTGGTGACGAAATAGGGGGACAGATAGCCCTTATCGAACTGCATGCCCTCGACGACGTCGAGGGTGGTCTCGATCGACTTGGCCTCTTCGACGGTGATGGTTCCATCCTTGCCAACCTTGTCCATCGCATCGGCGATGATCTCGCCGATGGTGGTGTCCCAGTTGGCGGACACGGTGGCGACCTGCTTGATCTCCTCCTTGTCCTTGACCTTCTTGGCGATCTTCGCGAGCTGCTCGATGGCGGCATCGACGGCCTTCTGGATGCCGCGCTGGAGCGAGACCGGGTTTGCACCCGCGGTCACGTGCTTGAGGCCTTCACGGTAGATGGACTCGGCCAGGACCGTGGCGGTCGTGGTTCCATCGCCTGCGGTGTCGCTGGTCTTGCTGGCGACCTCGCGGACCATCTGGGCGCCCATGTTCTCGTAGGGGTCCTGGAGCTCGATCTCCTTGGCCACCGTCACGCCGTCCTTGGTGACGGTCGGGGAGCCGAATTTCTTGTCGATGACCACGTTGCGGCCCTTCGGACCGAGGGTGGCCTTCACGGCCTTGGCGAGGAGTTCAACGCCGCGGAGCAGTCGCTGCCGGGCGCTTTCGTCGAACACGAGTTGTTTTGCAGCCATGTTATTTGATCAGTTTTCTGGTTGTGGTTGAAAGTGCTGGGTTTCAGGAGACGACGGCGATCAGGTCATCGGCCCCGAAGATCTTGTACTCCTTGCCGTCGATCTTGATCTCGGTCCCGCCGTACTTGGAGACGAGAACGCGGTCGCCGACCCTGACCTCGAAGTCCTGCTTCTTGCCATCGTCCTTGACCTTGCCGGTTCCGAGGGCGCGCACGACGCCTTCGGTGGGCTTCTCCTTTGCGGAGTCAGGGATGATGATCCCGCCCTTCTTGGTTTCTTTTTCTTCGACGAGTTCCACGAGGACGCGGTCGCCGAGGGGTTTCACGTTGAGTGCCATACTGTCTGTATCGCGTTTTTTCTGTTGTGGTTGCTGATGATCAATCGCCGTCGCACCCGCGACGGCATGGAAAAACCTGTGTCGCAGGGGTCAGGGTTTCTTTTCGTCCACGACCTCTGCGTCGATGATCGGACCGTCGCCCTTCTTGGGGTCCGCCCCGGACGCCCCGCCGCCGGTCTGGGCGTTGTCGGGTCCTGTGCCGGGTCCCTGTCCTGATGCCTGAGCGTTCTTGTAGAGTTCCGCGCTCGCCGCCTGCATGGCCGCGTTGAGTTTGTCGACCGTCTCCCGGATGGCCGAAACGTCACTGCCCTTCAATGCTTCCCGGATCGCCTTGGCCCCGTCTTCGATCGACGACTTTGCGGCTCCGATCTTGTCGGCGTTGTCCTTGATGAACTTCTCGGCGCGGTAGGCCGTGTTGTCCGCTTCGTTTCGGACCTCCACCTCCTCGCGGCGCTTCTTGTCATCCTCGGCATGGGAGTCGGCATCGCGCCTCATCCGCTCCACCTCGTCCTTGGAGAGCCCGCTGGAGGCGGTGATGACGATCTTCTGCTCCTTCCCAGTCCCGAGGTCCTTGGCGCTGACATTGAGGATGCCATTGGCATCGATGTCGAAGGTCACCTCGACCTGGGGAACCCCCCGGGGTGCTGGGGGAATCTCGGTCAGCTGGAACTTGCCCAGCGACTTGTTGTCCCGGGCCATGGATCGTTCCCCCTGGAG
>CAZZKQ010000218.1:0-6121 GCA_964654875.1 uncultured Verrucomicrobiota bacterium
TTGGATCTCCATGAACGAGACAGAACCGAGTCCCGCTCTTTTCACGACCTTGAATAGCGGCGAGATGCCCGAAAAATGAAAAAAGCCACCGAACACGTCTCCCACCCAAAATATCGACCCGATATTGATGGACTCAGAGCCGTCGCCGTTCTTGCTGTCGTGGTGTTCCACGGTTTCCCCGATTGGTTCAAGGGGGGGTTCATTGGCGTTGATATATTTTTTGTGATTTCTGGATTTCTAATATCAACAATTATTTTCGAAAACCTTGATCGGAAAACCTTTAGTTTCAAAGATTTCTACATCAGGAGGGTGCGTCGAATTTTCCCGTCCTTCATTGTCGTCATGGCCTCATGCTTGACCATCGGCTATTTCGTCTTGTTGGCACCCGAGCTCAATCAATTAGGGAAACATGTCGCCGCAGGCGCCGGATTCATTTCCAACATCGTTCTTTGGAAAGAAGTGGGTTACTTCGATAATTCTGCGGAGACCAAGCCTCTGCTACACCTCTGGAGTCTAGGGGTGGAAGAGCAATTCTACATCATCTGGCCTCTGTTTGTTTTCTTGGTTTGGAAGAGTCGCATCAGCCTCCTCATGGCTACCGGAGTCTTTGCAGTTGTATCATTTGGATTGAACATTGCAACCGTGGGAGGGCACCCAGCACCAAATTTCTATTTGCCGATAACACGATTTTGGGAACTCTTGTGCGGATCCACACTCGCATGGTTTTCTGTATTCAAGGTAGGTTCGGCAAGAAAAGGCGAACCAAACGACGAAATCCAATGCGCCAATCCGCTCCAAGCCTCAAAAACCAAAGATGGTGCCCTCCCTCAAGGTAATCTTCTCTCCACTCTTGGCGCTCTCCTCTTGGTCTTTGGTTTTCTACAGATCAACAAGAGTCATCAGTTCCCGGGATTCTGGGCTCTTGTACCCGTCTTCGGGACCGTTTTGATTATCGCCGGCGGGGCAAATTCCTGGGTCAATCGGATCATTCTCTCAAATCCGATCGCCGTTTGGTTCGGCCTCATCAGCTTTCCACTCTATCTCTGGCATTGGCCCCTGCTTTCATTCGAGCGCATTATTTTCGACGAAACGCCACCCAAAGGATTTCGTATGGCAGCCGTTTTGGCTGCAATTCCCCTATCGTGGCTCACGATGAGATTCATTGAACGACCCTTGCGATTCGGAAACGTAAAGGTCATCCAGAAAACGACCCTCCTCATCGCTTTGGCGTTCGTTCTGGGAATCACAGGGCTCATTGTGAGCCGAATGGATTTCACCAAAAGTCACACCATCAAGAGTCTTGCCAAGATCCGAAAGGGATTCGAACACGGCATCGGATTCTCATTGGATTGGTACCAAGGAAAAGGCGATTGGTTGTTTCTTGGAAATCGCATCGACAACTCCGTCGCCAAGGTCAAACTCGCATACCTTCCAAAAGAAGAGGAAATCAAAAACTTTGAGACCTTGCTCTCAAATGCTGCCGCCACTTGCTCGCAATATAAGTCCAAGTGCATTCTTATAATGGCACCCAACAAAACGAGCGTTTATGGAGAGTTCCTTCCACCGGATCTCATGCCGTCACCGAAGAAATACTGCAGCTTTTTCCTGGAACGTTTCCAAAGAATTCCCGGGCTGGTTGTCTACGACCCCACCAGCGATTTGATCAAGGCAAAGGAGACCGACGGACTCCTCTACTACATGACTGACAGTCACTGGAACAACCGTGGTGCATTTGTGGCCTATTCAAACGCCTTGAAGCTCCTAGGAATACCCACGCCAAATGTGGAATTCAAGAGGGGCCAGCCACGCGCCGGCGATTTGATCAAGCTTTCCAAACTAAAGAATTTTCCACTGCACGCCGAGGACAGCTGGGATGTGGTTTGGAAGGGTGGGTCAAGTTGGCAAGAGATTGAGAACAGGAATGAGCAGGAATTGCCGTTCGGAAGAACGGCAGTCTCCACCAACAAGAATCCAGTCTCGGAAGAATATGTCTGGGTGTTTGGGGATTCGTTTTTATTTACCATGCGACAATACTTCAACGGGACCTTCAAGGAGGTCCGTTATGTCGGCCATTGGGCGGATCGGCTGAAGGATCTGTCCTCCGAATTTGCGAAGTCCGAAAAAACTCCAGCCTTAGTCGTTGTCATGGTGACGGAGCGTTTCTTTTAGACGGTACCGTCGAAACCACGTCTCACCCTCCGACCTTTCTCCATCGCATCCCGGTCGGGCTCCTCACCCTCACCGGATCGTCGCCGCCTGGATCCGCACCAGTTGGGCGTCCTTGTTGTTCTCCCAGCCGCTGCCGAATTCGATCACGTAAAGCGCTCCGTCGGGACCCAGTTCCATCTCGATCGGCCGCTTGACCTCGATCTCCGAGGCCACGCGCTGCATCGACCCCGGTGAGCCGTCGGGATTGACCCCTACGGCCAGAATCCACCGTCGCTCCCAGTCAAAGATCAGCTGGGACTGGTCGAAGGTCTCCGGAAGCTTCCGGGTCGAGGCCAGCTTGGGATCAAACCGATAAAACGGTCCCGCGCAGGCGGTACGACCCCCGCTCCCCACCGACGGGAACCGCGCCGAGGGCGTGTACGGATAGAAGATCCATGCAGGACGCCCTGCCGGGAGATCCTGCGGGCCAGTGTTGAGTGGGGAACGATTCAGGGGATGCGCAGGATCCTGGGCTGGACCCGAGGCGCCCGTGGCGAAGTCGTACTGGCGATACGGCTTGTTGTCGGCGATCAGGAACGGCCAACCGAAATTGCCAGCGGTCCTGGTGCGGTTGATCTCATCGAAGCCCGCCGGGCCCCGCTCCGGCTTCGCCTCACGCGCATCCGGGCCCACCTCGCCCCACGAAAGCATCCCAGTCACACGGTCGACCGAGATGCGGAACGGGTTGCGGCATCCCATCACGAAGATCTCCGGCCGGGTCTGGGGGGTGCCTGGTGGAAACAGGTTTCCCTTCGGAAGGGTATAGGAACCATCCGGCTCCGGATGGATCCGTAGAATCTTTCCGCGAAGGTCGTTGGCGTTGCCCGACGACCGGGAGGCGTCGAAGGGATACCGACCGGGCCGGTGGTCGGTGGGATTGAAGCCGTCGCTCTGGAACGGGTTGGTGTTGTCACCGGTCGACAGGAACAGGTTGCCGTCCCCATCCATGGCCAAGGAACCGGCTTCATGACAGCACACGTCGCGCTGAACCGGGACCCGGAGGACGATTTTCTCCGACGCCAGATCCAGCGTGTCACCCTTCAGCACGAAGCGGGACAGCCGGTTCTCGGGAACATCGCCCTTCGGCGAGTAGTAGAGGTAGATCCAACCGGTCTTCGGAAACTCCGGTGCGAGTGTCACGCCCAGCAGCCCGGCCTCCCAGCTGCCCCGATCCTGCTGACCGGCGATGATGGCATTGATGCTCCCGTGGACCGGGATCTCCGCGGCCACCACGGTCTGCCCCGTATCCGGCTTCCAGATCCGAACCCGACCAAACCGTTCCACGAACAGGACGCGTCCATCGGGGAGAACCGCCAGCTCCATGGGATTGTCGCACTGCGCCTGCAACACCACCTTCTCCAAGGTCGAAGCCCCAACAGAGGACAGCCCGAGGGCCAGAAGCCATGCGAAAAGAATCGGGTAGAACCTGGATGATCGGGAGCTCATCCAGATCCGATACCCAAGACGAGACAGGCCGTCGATAGTGGGGACGTTCCTGGGTTGGGAGTTCAAGGCCCCTCGCTCCCATCCCCGCGGAGGTCCCCCTCCACGCCCCATCACAGACGTCCCTGCAATGGAGCCGCGTAGCCCGTCATCTCGAGAAAGGCCCGCCCCACCTCCTGGCCGGATTCGTCCAGGACCCGACACGCCCCCTCCCAATAGGGGATCCCTCCCAACGCTCCCGTCAGCTCCTGGGCCGCCACCAGAGGCTCAATCCGAAACCGCCGCCGCCGACCGTCCACCGGATCCTCGGCCGTGAGGACCACTGCAGCCGGATAGACCGCCCCCGTCGTCGGACTCCTCCACTGCCCCTGCGTCTCCCACCCGAACCGGTCCGACCCCACCTGGGACACGGCCCCCTTCTGATCCACCCACGCCAGCGTCGAGAACGGGTCGGTCGTGCCATCCGAACGCCGCATCCGATACGCCATCACCTCGCGTCCGTCCCGCAGCTGCAGACTCGCCCAGTCCCAGCCCACCTGGTCCCGACCCAGCTGACTCGAGCTGAACTCATGATCCATCCACGCCTCGCCCTGGATGGAACGACGTTGTCCATCCAGGACCAGCTCACCCGACACGCGGAGTCGGCTGAACGTCAGATAATGGCTCGCCGCCGTGGGCTCGACGGCCTTCCTCGAAACCCCGTTCGTCCCAAACACCACCAGAGGCTTCACGGGCTCGAGCCGGAACCGGAACGCCACCTCGCCTCGGACCCCCCCCCGCAACTCCATCGGCGACCCGCCCCCCGACATCATCGGCTCCATCATCTGCAGGGACCAGTTGCCGTTTCGGACATCCAGTCCGCTCACACTGGCCGAGGCGTTCCACCCCTCGCGTTGGATCCGTTCCTGATGTCGGAACCGCCCCGTCTGGACCTCCAACAAGGCCATGTGGGCCAGATGCAGCTGCTGGTCCCCGAAGGCTGGCGTTGCGGAACCCGGCGTCTCCGTCCTCGGCGTGGCCCGACGGAAGAATGTGGCCTGGAACCCATATCGGACCCCGTTTGTCTCGGTGAGGTGTCCCGTGATGTACCACCACTCCAACGCGAAGTCGGGGTGGCTTCCGTGGTCCCTTGGAAACTGAAACCGCATCCCCGGCTGCGGCACCACGAACCCCTCAGCCGTCTGCACCGGCTCGGCTGCCGGGACCGCGCCGAGCACCGCCGCCCAGCACAGGATGACCGCCAGCCAGATCTGGAATCGATGCCGCATCCGTTCATTCCTCCTGTTCCGCCGGAAGCCGGGATCCCCAGCGTCCCGCTCCCCACGCGGCAAGCGCCGCCGCACCAATGACCATCAGCCCAAGGAGGAGCAACTGGTCCCAAGACCAATCCGTCTCCAGGGTCCACCCGAAGGTCTGTTGGTTGACCCGATGGATCAGCACCCATCCGAGTCCAAGACTCGCAATGATTCCTGTCACCACACCGCTGATGGCCGTCACCACGCCTTCGATAGCCGCCGCCGCCGCCAGCTCGAAGCGCGTCAACCCCAGCGCCCGAAGCGTCGTCAGATCGCCCCGCCGCTCCCACAACACACTGACCAGCGTGAACGCCAGGCCGGCAACCGCCACCGTGACCCCGATCAGTTCCAGGGCATAGGTGATGGCGAAGGTCTGTCGGAAGATGCGCAGCGCCTCCGCTCGGAGATAGGACTGGGTGAACACCGCAAGACCCGGATGCCGGGACCTGAATTCCGCACGGACCCCATCGATGTCCGAACCCGGCCGCAACACGAGGATCAGGCTCGAGGCGAGCTCGTGACCAAACCAGCGCACGAACTGGGGCCGGTCGACCAGGATCGATCCCCGTTCGTTCCCGTAATCCGAAAACACCCCCGCGATCTCGAGGTCCTGCATCCCGACCGGCGTCGGCACCCGGATGCGATCGCCCCGGACCTTCTGGAACCGTTCGCTGAAGGCCTCGCTGACGAGAGCCATCGACCCGTTGTTGCGGGGGTCAAAGACCCGGTCGTCCTGCGGCGCCTGACGCCAGGCCGGTTTGGCGTGGTCCCGGAAGAAGGCGAGATCGCTCGAGACCAGCATCGTCTCCCCCTCCGGCAGCTGCAGCCGCGACGCCTGGATGACCTGGGAGCGTTCCACCGCCGGATGACTCGCGATGCCGCGCCAGGTCTCGGGCGAGATCCGGTTCTCCGTCGAGGCGCTCTGGGCCCCATCGCTCGAGAGGAATAGGTCGGCCTGGAAAGTCCGCTCGATCCACCCCCGCATCGTGGTGTCGAAACTGCCCACCAGGATCGCCATGCCTCCCGTCATCGCAACGGCACAGACCAATCCAGCCACCGCCAGCCGATGCCGTCCCGTGGGTTCCCTCAACACGCTCAACGCCAACCGTATCACTGGGTGTTGCGACACCCGCAGCGCCGGTCGCGCCAGAACCCGCGCCAATCCCTTCAGGAAC
>CAZZKQ010000219.1:0-6091 GCA_964654875.1 uncultured Verrucomicrobiota bacterium
TCGGATCGCCCATGGGCTGAGTTCGGATTCCCTGCTGCGGTGCGCCGATGTGGTCCTCAAGGAGCGTCGTCGACTGATCCTCGTTCCGCGAGAGACCCCGCTGTCCCTGGTCCACGTGAAGAACTTCGAGCTGCTCATCCAGGCCGGGGCCCAGATCCTTCCTGCCAATCCCTCGTTCTACACGGGCCCCAGATCGGTGGTGGAGGTGGCCGACACGGTCGTGGCCCGTGTGCTCGACCATCTGGGAGTGGCCCATTCACTGGTCCATCGCTGGACCGAGGAACCGGAGTGATCCCGTGAGCATTCAGACCGTGTCGCCAGTGCACCTCGCGATTCCCAGACCTGGCCAGCCGTCCATCATGGCCACAACCGTTGGAGGAACATGGCCGGTCTGATTCGGCGTCTGGGTGAGTTCGTCAAGTTCAGCCACACGGTCTTTGCCCTTCCGTTTGCATTGGCCTCGATGCTGGTGGCGGCTCGGGATCATCGCGGCTGGCCCGGCTTCCGGGTGTTCCTACTCGTCCTCGTTGCTGTCGTCGCCGCCAGGACGTGTGCCATGGCCTTCAACCGGATCGTCGATCGCCGGTTTGACGCCCTCAACCCGAGGACGGCGGGACGCCATCTCCCAACCGGTGAGATCGGACTCCCGGCGGCCGTCCTCTTGTGCCTGGCGGGCGGCGCAGGACTGTTCGGCGCGAGCTGGGGCCTGAACCCCCTCTGCCTTGCGTTGTCCCCGGTCGCCCTGTTCTTTCTCCTCTTCTACTCCCTCACGAAGCGGTTCACCGACTTCACCCACGTCTGGCTCGGAATCGCCCTGGCCATCGCGCCCCTGGGAGCCTGGATCGCCGTGAAGGGATCGATCGAATTCCTCCCGGCGATCGATGGGGTCCGCGGACTGGCCTCCATCCGCCAGGGAATCCTTGTGCCGGTGACCCTCGCCCTGGCGGGCGTGCTCTGGCTCGTCGGGTTCGACATCATCTACGCGACCCAGGACTACGACTTCGACCGCCGACAGGGTCTTCATTCCCTCGTGGTCCGGTGGGGACCCCGAAACGCGCTGGGGGTGGCCTTCCTGTCCCACGTCTTCATGTGGGTGGCCCTGGTCCTGTTCGGTATGCTCTGTGCTTTCCGGTTCTCCTACTGGATCGGTCTCTTGCTGATCCTGGGACTCCTGCTCTTCGAGCACTTCCTCGCCCGGAAACGCGACCCGGTCTCCATCAACCTCGCGTTCTTCAACCTGAATGCCGCCATCAGCGTGATCCTCCTTGTCGTGGTGGCGGTCGAGATCGTCTTTCCGTGGTTCCGGCTCCGGTGGTACTGACGTCATCTGGGACCCTGTGGGCCCGTCCCCATCGAGTTAGCTGGAACAGGTCTGGTCTTCCTGGATCCATTAATTTTCCTTTTCGAAAACCTGTTGCATCCAGGGGATCTGACGTAGGCTGTGGGGGTGCAAATCCAGAGCTTCCGAGTCTTCTGTGACCTGGCTGAGACCGAGAGTTTCACCAAGGCGGCCCAGATCAACGGTGTGACCCAGAGCGCGGTGAGCCAGCAGGTGAGTTCCCTTGAGAAGCAGCTGAAGGTCCTGCTGATCGAGCGCAGCAAGAAGAAGTTCCGGCTCACGCAGGAGGGCCAGCTCCTCTACGAGAGCGCCAAGCAGATGGTCCAGACGTTCGACACGCTTCTGAGCCGCCTCCAGGAGGTCCGTGACGTGGTTTCCGGCAGCATCCGGGTGGCGACGATCTACTCCATCGGACTCCATAATCTCCCTCCCTATGTGAAGCGGTTCCTCAAGGCGCACCCCACGGTCTCGGTCCACATCGAGTACCAGCGGGCCAACCAGGTCTATGAGGATGTCCTGGGCAATGTGGTCGACCTGGGACTGGTGGCCTATCCCAACAAGGACCCGCGGCTCGACATCGTTCCATTGAGGGATGAGACGATGGTCCTGATCTGCACACCGCAGCATCCTCTCGCCAAGCTGAAGTCCGTGACCTTCGCCCAGCTCCAGGGCCAGAAATTCATCGGTTTCGAGCACGACATCCCGACCCGGAAAGCGATCGACAAGGTGCTCCGGGACGCCGGCGTGGAGGTGCGGATGGTGATGGAGTTCGACAACATCGAGACGGTGAAACGTGCCGTGGAGATCGAGGCCGGAATCGCGATCGTCCCGTTGGGAACCGTGACCCAGGAGGTCTCGAAACACACCCTGGTCAGCATCCCGTTCTCGGACACGCTGCCCGGACGTCCCCTGGCCGTGATCCATCGTCGGAGCAAGGTTCTGTCCCCAGCCCTCAAGCGATTCATCGAGATCCTGAAGCAACCCGCCTGAGCCGGTTTCCACTCCGGAAACCGAATCCGGATGTCCACGGGAGGGGAACCCGCGGCGGCGCGCCCGTCATCCTATTGGAGCCCGTAGAACCGCGCTGCGTTGAGTCCCCACAGTCCCTCGACCTCGGAGGGCTTCAACCGGGCATGGGTCCGGACGTAGGACTCCAGGAGTTCCACGACCCGCGGATAGCTCGCCGCGAGAAGACAGACGGGCCAGTCCGAACCAAACATCAGCCTTCCGACCCCGAAGGCCTCAAACACCACATCGAGGAAGGGGTTGAAGTCGTCCGCCTTCCAGTTGTGGTGATCCGCCTCGGTGACCATCCCCGAGACCTTGCAGAGAACGTTGGGATGCTGGGCGAGTTCCTGGATCTGCCCACGCCACGGCGACAGGGTGCCGGTCCGGATGAACGGCTTCGCGATGTGGTCGAGGACGAACGGTTGTTCGGGGAATGCCCGGACCAGCTCCAAAGCCGCCGGGAGCTGCTTCGGATAGATGAGGATGTCGTAGCGGAGGCTGAACGCACTGAGTCGTGAGATGCCACGCTGAAAGGCGGGTCGAAGCATGAACCGGTCGTCAGGCTCGTCCTGGACCACATGGCGGATCCCGACCAGCCGGGGATGTCTCGAGAGCCGGGCGAGGTCGTCCTCGACGCGGTCGTGCTGCAGGTCGACCCAGCCCACCACTCCTCGGATCCGGGGATCCTGGTCCGCGAGTGACAGCAGCCAATCGGTCTCGGCGACGGTCTGCTGGGCCTGGACGGCGATGGATCCGTCGAAGCCCAGCGGGGCCTGGAGTGCGGCGAGATCGGCGGGCAGCCAGTCCCGGGACAGCATGGACCCCCTGGGAATCCAGGAATACTGCTCCGGGCTGTACCTCCAGAAGTGCTGATGGGCGTCGAGTCTCATGGTGTGCGGTGGACGGGACGAGGTTGGGACGGGCCGTGTTCCAAGTCGATCGCCAAGCCTCCCTTCGGGATCCCGTACGCCCGGCATTCGCGCTTTCTGGTTGGGGCGTGGCTTGGCATCGTCGTGGCGACGTGCGTGAGCGTTGGCAGAAGTTTGTGGAGGAGGCGGAGACGTGGCTGCTCGATGTGATCTTCGAGCAGCGTCCGGGCAAGAAGGCCGCGGCCGTCCGTCTCCTGCTGCTGTCGCTGTCGAAGGGGTTCGCGCTCGCCGTCCGGTTGCGGCGTCTCCTCTACAACGTCCGCATCCTCCGGGATGCGACCCTCGGTGTTCAGGTCATCGCGGTGGGCAATCTGACCGTTGGTGGCACTGGCAAGACACCGGTCGTCGAGAAGTTCGCCCGGGCGCTGCAGGACGCGGGAAGGAAGGTCGCCATCCTCTCCCGAGGCTATCGGTCGCGTCCCAAGCCGCTCTCGGAACGCCTCGTCGACAAGCTCCTGCTCCGTGAGGATACGACCCCGCCGCGGGTGGTCTCGGACGGCCAGTCGCTGCTCCTCGATTCAGAGTCGTCCGGTGACGAGCCCTACATGCTGGCGAGCAACCTCCGCGATGTGGTCGTGCTGGTGGACAAGGACCGTGTGAAGGCGGGCCGCTATGCGGTGGAGCGGTTTGGCTGCGACACGCTGCTCCTCGATGACGGGTTCCAGTACTGGCGTCTGGCGGGGCGTCGGACCGATGTGGTGCTGGTGGATGCCCAGCAGCCGTTCGGCAACGAGCACCTGCTCCCGCGTGGAACCCTCCGCGAGCCCCCATCCCACCTGGGCCGGGCCAGTGTGATCTTCCTGACGAAGGTCAACCGGGATACCGCGGATTCGAGAGCTCGTCTCGACGCCCTCCGGGCCCGGATCCGGCGGCTGAACGATCGGGCCGAGATCGTGGAGTGTGTGCATCATCCGCTCTATTTCGAGGACGTGTTCACCGGGGAGCGCCATGGTCTGGATCGGCTCAAGGGCCACAACATCGCGAGTCTGAGCGGCATCGCCCAGCCGGAGAGCTTCGAGGCGAAGCTCACGGAACTCGGGGCGCGCATCGTCCTCGCCCGTCGATTCGCCGACCACCACCGGTTCAGCCAGCAGGAGGTGCTCGATGCGATCAACCGGGCCAAGAAGCGGGGTGCGGAGCTGTTGGTGACGACGCAGAAGGACGCGGTCCGCTTCCCCAAGATCGACCGCCGGGACCTTCCGATCTACTTCATGCGGGTGGAGATCAAGATCATCCAGGGAGCCGAAGGCTTCGACGACGCGGTCCGCCGGATCTGCTTCAAGTGAACTGGCTCCTCTACCAGGCGGGTCGACTCCTCATCGCCTTCGTGCAGGCCTGGCCCCTGGATTGGGTTGCACGGATGGGGCGGGTGGCCGGGGCGATCGGTTGGATGCTCGACGGCCGCCACCGCAGGGTGGCGCTGTCCAATCTGGAGCGTGTCTTTGGAACCGTGAAGACCGCCTCGGAACGCCGCGCCATCGCACGGGAGAACTTCCTCAGGCTGGGTGAGAACTACCTCTGCGCCCTCAAGACGGCGTCGATGTCCTCCAGCCAGATCGAGAAGCGCCTGGAATGGATCGGTCTGGATCAGCTTCCCAAGGGTTTCGATTCCGTGGTGGGTGTCATCGGTCACTTTGGAAACTTCGAACTCTTCGCGCGCGTCCGGGAGGTGATGCCCGGATGGACTGCCGCCACGACGTATCGGGCACTCCGTCAGCCTGGACTCAACCGGGTCTTCCAGGACCTCCGCGAGGGTTCTGGAACGCTTTTCTTCGAACGGCGGTCGGAATCGGAGGCGTTGCGTCAGGCGATGTCCCGGGGACGGATCCTTCTCGCATTGCTGTCCGACCAGCACGCCGGCGACAAGGGGGCGTGGCTTCCGTTCCTGGGGATTCCCTGTTCCTGCAGCACAGCCCCCGCCCTGCTGGCATTGCGGTATCGGAGTGTTCTCACCTCGGCGATCTGCTATAGGGTGGGCCTGGCCCGATGGCGGATCGAGGTCGGGGCCCCCATTCCAACCCAGTGTCCGGATGGGACACCCAGGGATATCGACGACATCACCCGTGAGGCCACGACACGACTCCAGGAGGCAGTCCTGCGGGACCCTGCCAACTGGTTCTGGGTCCACCGGCGCTGGAAGCCCCAGTCCCGACATCAGGCGGCGAAGGAAGGTTCCGGCCCCCGGATCGCTCCTCGATGAGTCGTCTCGAGCCAGCATCCGGGAAGCCGCTTCGGATCATCGTCCGGGGCGTGAACTGGCTCGGAGACGCCGTGATGTCCACGCCGGCCCTCCGGCGGCTCCGGGAACGGTTCCCGGAATCCCACGTCACGCTGCTGTCCCCTGCCAAGCTGGGGGGGCTTTGGATGGGGCATCCCGATATCGATGGCGTGATGACCTTCGAGCGGGGTGAGGGTCTCTGGTCGGTGTCGCGAAGGCTTCGCTCCGGAGGGTTCGATGTCGCCGTCATTCTCCCCAACTCCCCTCGCTCGGCCCTCGAATGCCTCCTGGCAGGCGTGCCGCGTCGGGTGGGGCGTCGTTGGGCCTGGAGGAGCTGGATGTTGACCGATCCGATCCCAGCACCCGCCCATGCGGTGGCGATGCGGAAGCGTCCCATCGAGGAAATCCGGTCCCGGGTTGCTTCGGCGTCGTCCGTCCGAGAACCCGACCCGGATCTGCGGGCCCACCAGATGCATCACTATCTGGATCTCGTGGCTGCATTGGGCGCGGACGCCTCGCCCCTGCCGCCCCGGCTGGCCGTCACCGGCGCCGAGGTGGAGGCGGTCCGACTGAAGCACGGCTTCCGGCCCGGTTCGG
>CAZZKQ010000220.1:0-1949 GCA_964654875.1 uncultured Verrucomicrobiota bacterium
CTCCGGACCACCGAGGCGCTCCCTGACGCGATGTTCGTCATCGACATCAAGCGCGAGCACAACGCGGTCGCCGAGGCCCGCCGTCTCAAGATCCCCCTCGTTGCCATCGTCGACACCAACTGCGATCCCGACCTCGTCGACCACCCCATCGCCGGCAACGACGACGCCATCCGTTCCGTGAAGCTCATCCTCGGTGCGGTCGTCGAGACGATCGCCAAGGCCAAGGCGGAACACGATGCGAAGCGGGCCCGCAAGTCCGACCGTCCCGAGGCCGAGGCCGCTGCCCCAGCTGCACCGGCCCCCGAGGCTCCGGCCCCGGCCCCGGCCGCCTGAGTCCCATCCCGTGGCGGTGGTCCGGTCGAACCCGGACACCGCCGCACCCCAACACCCCAATCCTCTTCCAGTCATGGCAGACATCACCCCAGCCCTCGTGGGCAAACTCCGTGAGATGACCAGCGCCGGTCTCATGGACTGCAAGAACGCGCTCGTGGAAGCCGGCGGCAACCTGGACGGCGCCGTCGACATCCTCCGAAAGAAGGGCCAGGCCAGCGCCGCCAAGAAGGCCGGACGCGAGGCCAAGGACGGCCTGGTGGCCCAGGCCGTCGTCAACGGCGGCAAGGTCGGCGTGCTCGTCGAGGTCAACTGCGAGACCGACTTCGTCGCCCGCAACGACTCCTTCAAGGAATTCTGCAACGAGCTCGCCAACAAGGTCGCCTCCAACCCGTCGGTCGACCTCGAGGCCGACCGCGTGGCTGCCGTCGCCAAGATCGGCGAGAACATCCAGATCCGGCGTCACAACCGGCTCGAAGTGTCCGGCAACGGACTCGTCGCCGCCTACATCCACACCGGAGGTAAGGTCGGCGTGCTCGTCGAGGTCGGCTGCGACAAGGCTGAATCGACCGCCTCGGCCGACTTCAAGCAGCTGGTCAAGGACATCACCCTCCAGATCGCCGCCGCCAGCCCGGTCGCCATCAGCCGCACCGAGGTGCCGCAGGCCGTGATCGACAAGGAGCGTGAGATCGCCGGCCAGAGCGAGGCCGTGAAGAACAAGCCCCCGCAGGCCGTGGCCAAGATCATCGAGGGCAAGATCAACAAGTTCCTCGAGACCGCCTGCCTCCTCGAACAGGGCTTCGTCAAGAATCCCGACATCAAGGTCGACGCCCACGTCGGCTCCGTGGCCAAGGCCCTCGGCGACACCATCACGGTGCGCCGGTTCCTGCGCTACCAGGTTGGCGAGGCCGTCTAGGCCGACCCAAACACCCGGGCGTCAGACCGCCCCGGCATCACGCGGTGGAGGTGACTCCACCGCGTTTTTCTTTGCCCGGAACCGACCAACCCACCCGCCCCGTTCAGGGCTTCGCCTCTCCCACGCAATACAACGAGGCCCGTCCCCGGAGGTACAACCGATCGCCCACCATGGCCGGAGAGGCGTCGAAGCCATCGTCGAGTCGGTTGGTGGCCAGGACATCAACCTTGGGGCCCTCCTTCAGGACCACCACTCCGCCATCGCGGCCCGCCAGATAGACCCGACCCGAAGCGCCCACGGGCGAGGCATACACGCCGGTGAGGCCATTCAGACGCTCCATCTCGACCTCGGGCTTCCCGGTCCGGGCGTCGAAGATCGACAGCATCGCCGTGTTGCCCGAGAGGAAGTACAGCCGGCTCCCATACAGCAGGGGTGAAGGCACATAGGGCGTGCCCTTGTTGTGGCTCCAGACAATGGCGTCGGTGCCCGTCAGATCCCCCGAGCCCCCCAGCCGGATCACCTGCAGGGCACTCCCCCGAAACCCACTCATCACGATGACCCGACCCTCGTCCGCCACCGGTGTGGGGATGGCGTTCGCCGTCTGACCCGAGCACTCCCATAGCAGGGAACCCGTCGCGAGATCGTAGGCCCGGACCTTGTTCGTCCCGTTCACCACCACCTGCGGCTTGCCACCCTGCTCGAC
>CAZZKQ010000220.1:2049-6073 GCA_964654875.1 uncultured Verrucomicrobiota bacterium
CCCGGACCTTGTTCGTCCCGTTCACCACCACCTGCGGCTTGCCACCCTGCTCGACGATCAACGGGGTGCTCCACCCCGTCGGTTCATCGCGCCGTTGGCGCCAGAGCTCCCGCCCATCCCGGGTGTCGAGGGCCACGATGAAATCTTCCCCCTCATGATCCCACAGGACCACCACCGTCGTACCATGCAAGGCCGGGGAACTTCCCTCACCGAAGCTGTTCCGGGTCCGCATGTCCCCTAGATCCTTTTCCCAGAGGAGCTTTCCCTTGAGGTCGTAGGCAAAGAGACCGAAGGACCCGAACGAGGTGATCAGAACCCGTCCGTCCGTCACGGGGGAGGCCGAGGCAAAGCCGTGGTCCTTGTGGTGCCCCTCATGCGGAACCTGCACCCGGGCAGTCTGCTGCCATCGGACCTTCCCATCGTCACGACCCAGGGCCAGGACCGTGAACCGCTGCGGCTGGGAGGGGGCCTCTCCACGACCGCCTCGCCCCCCACGGACCGGACCGTCCTGGCCCCCCGCCGGTACCGACGGTTCCACCCCCTCCGGGATTGCCGTCAGCAGGAACACCTGGTCACCCCAGAGGATCGGGGTGGAACTGCCTCGACCCGGCACCGGGACCTTCCACACCACGTTGCGGGTCTCGCTCCACTCGACCGGAGGATTGGCACCGGGCGCCACCCCGTTCCTCAGCGGACCCCGCCACGCGGGCCAGTTCTGGTCCGCGGCAACCGCAACAGAAGCCCCGAGCTCCACCATCAGTGCAAACATCGGGAAAGCCAACGCGAGGGACGGAATCGGGAATCGCATACGGTGATGGACAGCCCCGACGCATCCTTGGTTACAACCGCACGTCCGGGGAGGACTTTCCCGTTGCACGGTCGACTGACGGTGCGTTGACTCGGAACCGCACCCGACACGGCACCGCCGTGGTTCGGGATCCTCCATCTGCTTCCATCATGAGCCGCAAACTGAACATCGCGATCGTCGGACTCGGCTTCGGTGCCGAATTCATCCCCATCTACCAGAGGCATCCCCAGGCGAACATGTACGCCATCTGCCAGCGCTCGAAGGAGAAGCTGGATGCCGTGGGTCAGGCGTTCGGGGTGGAGAAGCGCTACCAGAGCTTCGAGGATCTGATCCGGGATCCCAAGGTCGACGCGGTCCACATCAATTCGCCCATCCATCTCCACGCCTCGCAGTCGATCGCCGCCCTCCGCGCCGGCAAGCATGTCGCGTGCACCGTTCCCGCCTGCACCACCCTCGAGGAGGCCCGAGAGATCGTGAAGGCCAGCAAGGAGAGCGGGAAGAAATACATGATGATGGAGACCGTCGTCTGGAGCCGTGAGTATCTCTACGTCCGCGAACTCCGCGATACCGGCCGGCTCGGCCGCATCCAGTTCGTCCGTGGCAGCCATCTCCAGAACATGGACGGCTGGCCCGGCTACTGGGAGGGACTGCCCCCGATGCACTACGCCACCCACTGCGTCAGCCCCTGCCTCGGCATCGTCAACGGCGAGGCCGAGCACGTCTCCTGCCTTGGTTCTGGACGCATCTCGGAGGCCCGTATCGCGAAGTATGGCTCGCCGTTCTCCTTCGAGACCGCCCACTTCAAGGTCCGCAACCAGGACGTCGCCGGCGAGGTCACCCGCTACCTGTTCGAGGCCGCCCGGCAATACCAGGAGAGCTTCGACTGCTACGGCTCCAAGACCTCCTTCGAGTGGCAGCTCACCGAGCACGATGATCCCGTCCTGCACGTCGGCGGCGAGAAGGTCGAGAAGGTGAAGATCCCCGACTACGCGCACCTCCTCCCCGAGGGCATCCGGGAGTTCACCACGAAGTGCGTGTACGACATGGCCGAGAACGCCCACCTCAGCTTCATCCAAGGCAGCGGCCACGGCGGTAGCCATCCGCATCTGGCGCATGAGTTCGTCACCGCGGTCCTTGAGAACCGCCCCAGCTTCCCCGACGTCCACCAGTCGGTGAACTGGACCATGGTCGGCATCCTCGCCCATGAATCCGCCCTCCGCGGCGGCGAGAAGATGCACCTGCCGAACTTCCGGGGGATCTGACACCCCGGCCAGTCCCTTCCTTCGGCCCGATCACAGGCCCCGGAGATTCTCCTCCGGGGCTTTCTTTTGGTGGGCGAGAAGCCGGGTCGGCACGATCTGCTCCCATCGCACCTGTCCGGGCCGGTGCTCCTCCCCGGTCTCCAGAGGGAGGGCATCGGTGAACCCCGCCACAACCACCCCGACCCACAGACAGGGTCCGGTCCAGGAGGGGCGTTCACCCCTGCGAAGACGGCCCAAGGCCCGGAGTCGACGCCGCAGGCCGCCCACCCGCGGATTCCACAACCCCAGGAGCGACACCGCACCGGAGGGCTGCTGATCCAGTCCGGGGACCCGGCGCAATGCCATCTGGACGATCAGCTGGCCATAGGGACGACAGGCCTCCGCACGACCCTCCACCGCCTCGCGGTCGCAGACCTCCTCCCGATCCCATCGGATCTGCCGGGCCACCCACCATACGAGCGGATTGAACCAGTGGAATGCTTCGACGGCCGCCAGAATCCAGTTCAGAGGGAGGTCCCACCGACGAAGGTGGGCCAGTTCATGGCGGAAGATGAATCGAAGCTGTTCATCGGTGAGGTCGTCCACCATCCCGGCTGGCATCACAATCGCGGGCTCCACCAGGCCGACCAGACAGGGGCCCATCACCCGCCCCGACTCGAGCAGCCGGACCGGTCCTCCGACCCGGGCCGCCATTCGACACTCCTCCAACAACCCCACCACTCGCGGCGACTCGATCCCCACGGAATCCCGCCGGAGCCGTCGCGCGTTCCAAACCGAACCCACCCACCGGAGGAGGAGGATTCCCGCCACCGCCAGCCAGACCCCTTGGATGGACCCCTGCTCCAGCACGAACGGCAGCGGATGGGAGGGGTCCTCCACCCCGGCCTCGCCAGCGGTGTCGACGCTGATGACAGCCTCGGACCAGTTGAAGAGGCTGACCGGGCTGGGAAGGAAGAACGGCCACGCCAGCCTCAGCAGCACCAGGAGCCAGAGCCGACACCGCCACCGGGCATCGATCCGATCCCCCAGCATGCGCACAAGGATCCAGACGACGGCAGCCAGAACCGCCTCCTGCCACGAGGAGCGGACAATCCCGGCGAGGAACTCGGCGAAGATCGGGGCTTCCATGCCGATCCCTGCCTAAGCAGTGCCTGCGCCAGACGGCGTGGAACCGCTCAGATTTCCTCAACAGCTTTCCGTAACTCGCGCGCCTGTTTCGGGGTCAGACCCTTCTGGTCCACGAAATGGGTCACCATCAGCCCCAGCGAACCCCCAAAGACCCGGTCCAGAAACGAACGTGTCACCGCCGTGATGCAGGCCTGCTTGTCCACGAGCGGCCGGTACAGATAGGCCCGCCCCTGCTGCTCGAACCCCAGCGCCCCTTTCCGGACCAGACGGTTCAACAGCGTCTTGGCCGTCACCGGATGCCAGGTCGGATCCTGAGCCGTGAGTTCGGTGATGATGTCGGCCGCCGTGATGGGGGAACGCCCCCAGACCACGCGCATGATCTCCCATTCCGTCTCGGAAATCCTTGGGACGGTTCGCACAGGGGAGGGCGTGGAGGGGGCCATGCAGTCGTCTGGGATGCCCAAGCCGATACCTCCAGCCCGATGCCGGTGTCAATCGTCGAGACCGCCTCCTTCAGCCCACACCTTCCGCCCTGTCC
This sequence comes from uncultured Verrucomicrobiota bacterium, assembly GCA_964654875.1. Classification (GTDB taxonomy): domain Bacteria; phylum Verrucomicrobiota; class Verrucomicrobiia; order Limisphaerales; family UBA9464; genus UBA9464. The sequence continues at coordinate 5,786 of CAZZKQ010000220.1, forward strand.
GGAATCCCCCCCAACCCGGGACGATTCCGCCTCTGGAGCCAGGCCATCGGCACCAGGATCGCAAACGAGAAGGCCAACAGGACCAACGCCAACCGGTGGGCCGTGCCATAGTCCAGACGCTGCACCTCGTCATAGAGCGCAATGGAGGCCACGCGGGTCCGACCCGGGATGCTGCCCCCCAACATCACCACCACACCGAACTCCCCGACCGTGTGGGCGAAGCTCAGCATCGCGGCCACCAGGAGCCCGCGCCGGGACAGCGGGAGGGTCACCCGCCAGAACACGCTC
>CAZZKQ010000221.1:0-6039 GCA_964654875.1 uncultured Verrucomicrobiota bacterium
CCAGCGTCGTGACAGCCGTCTTCCAACCGGCGTTACCGGGTGCGAGGTCCTGCAGGGCCTTCTCTACCCCTGGGGCGAGGCGGTTCGCCTCGAGGGTGTAGGGCCCGATCGGCGGGACGGTGAGGTCCGGTGTCCCGCTCTCCTTGCCATTGAGGCGTCCCCTCAGGACGAGCTCTCCTGCGAGCGGATCGTAATAGAAACGTCCACCGAGTGAGGCGGCGAGCTCCTTGAAATACCAACGTCCCCCCGAGACCATGACTTTGTCGGTGCTGGCCGGTTGGAGATCCGCCGGCATGGATCCCTGTTGGAGCGGGAGTCGAAACCGGTCCAGCGGCCGGGTCAGGAGGACGGTGACGTTGCTGCGTGTGGTGTCATTGAGCGCCATCGATGGGACGCCGCTGTCGAAGACCACCTCGGCGGAGGCCCATCCCAGGACCCCGGGGAGGCCGGGCCGGGCCGGGGAGTCGATCTTGGCTTCGCCCCCCGGGAAGGTGAGGGTCTCGCCCCGTTTCAGGATCGGGTGATCGGCCTTCCAGAACGTGTCAAAGAAGGCCGGCACGGGCTGCACGGTGGGGTCGGTGAACGAGGACAGCTGACCCGCGACGGCATCGATGGGGTTCCAGGCGATCGGTGTGCCGTTGACCGGGCGTTGCGAAGCGGTCGCGGACACCTCACCGAACCAGAAGTCCCCCCGCAGCGGATACCAGAACCGCTGGAAGAACAGACCGTCTCCCGACACCACCCAGGATTGATGGTTCCGGTCGAACCACAGCGTTCGGCGGGGTTCGGGTGGGGTGCCGGCCAGGACATTGCCCCCGGTCGAATTGGTGAGGGCGATGTTCCCGATCGCCAGGTTCAGGGGATGGGGTGGAACGACTGGGGAACCCGCGAAGGCCGAGTACTGGAAGACGTACCTTGGATTCGAGGGTTGGGGAACCGGATTGCCGGCGGCATCGAAAGGGGTCCGCGTGGTGGGATCGGTGGCCGGGAACGGGACGGCCTCTGCAGGCTCACGGGTCGGCAGGACCCTGAAGGCCCGCATGGACATCTCGTTGCGGGGGTTCTTGATCGGGTCTCTCTCGCGATACTGGACCAATACCCAAGGTTCCGAAGTGTAGCTGCCCGGACTGTTCGTGTCCGTCCGATTGATCCGGTGCTGCAGGGCGTACGCGGCCTGTTGATTCCGGTTGAACCGGGGGTCGCCCGTCAGTTGGAACGAGATGGACCGTTCCACGAAGGCGTGTTCCTCATTCGGATTGAAGCCGTCCCGGGTCCGGTCCGGCTGGTTGTAGATGGAGGGATCGGAGATCCGTGCCGGATCGAGGAGTTCCTGGTAGTTTGGGGTCTGGGTGTCCACCGCCTGTCCCACGCCCTCGCTGCCCATCCGGCTTGCGATGTAGATCACCTCCGCCGTCGCTGGGTTCGGCCAGTTGATCTGGTTGTAGTGGACTGTCGCTGCTGGCAGGGCTCCCGGCGGGTCGCCGAACCGGGAGGGGTTGTCGTACCATCCGACGGAGAGGGTCTGCAGCACGCTGTTGTTGACGGGAAAAATGGGGCCCCACTGGCCCGCATCCGCCTTGGAATCATAGGCGATCGGATTGTAGTTGGACTTTTCCGAGATGATGTAGCCGGAGCGGAAACGACCGAGGTCCTGAGATGACGTCAACCGCTGTCCTGCCGTGGCCACCTCGGTGGCCTGGACGTCAACCGATTTGAGCACCCGGACGAGGATCGTTTCCTGGGACAGGTCGCCGGTGGCGGCTCCGCTGTTCGGAGCGCGCTGGGAGTACACCAGGACGCTGCGGACGCCGGAGCGCTGTTCGGTGAAGATCCGGTCATCCCGGACGGATGCCGTCTGTTGCTCCGAGTAGGCGAGCCTCAGGAACTTCCATCGATCCTCGGGACTGGGATCGAGGTCAGCGGGGTAGAGCCGGTTTGCGTTCTGGGAGATCGCATAGTCGTAGTGGGAGACCGGGGCACCCGGGAAGGGGGCACCCAGTGCCGGGAACGGGAAGTCCAGTGCATAGCTGGGGAAGGTCCCGTGGCGGGATCCATCCTTCCGTTCCCAATCCGGCAACTTCTGGACCGCGGTGGGGAAGTCGGCGGTGATTTCGATGGTGTTGGTGTAGCCGTTCGTGTCGGGCCAGGTCAGGGTGAACCGGCCGGGTCGGAGTGGGAACCAGCGCTTGCCGACAAAATCCCATTCCCAGCCGTTCCCACTCCCGCCCTTGCCGCCGTCGTTGGTGAAGGCGCTGGATTCCTGGACTGAGGGACCCGCCTGGGTGACGCGAAGATCCACCACGCCGCTGGGGAGGTCTGGCAGGAGAGGGGCCGACGTGGTGGCCACGGAGGAGACATCGAGGGACTCTCCGATTGCGAGAGCGGCTCGGTGGCGGGTCTTGGAGTAATTGAAGACCAGCTGCCCCGGGGCGTCGGTGACAGGGAAGGCGTACTCCCTTGTGACTCGGCCCTGGCGGTTGGCATCCTGCAGGGTCTTCATGGTCACCTTCCCAAAGAGGTTCAGATTGCCGGTGATCGACTCCAGGGTGAACGCGCGATCCTCCGTCCTGTAGATCGTCCCGACCGTCATGGGGCGTCCGTCACCGACCCAGACGTCGAGGGCAGTGACCACACCTTCTCCAATGGTTGCGAAACCTCCTGTCGATGGGCTTGTCGGCGGGCCGCCTGAGTTCACGAACGGGAGTATCCGTACGGATTCGAGCCCGGCGGGATCGTTGCAGGTGACGGAAACCTGCATGCGGTACTGCTTCTCCCAGAGCCAGAACACCCGTCGCCAGTCGTTCATGGGGGCCTTGGCCGCCTCGGGTATCCCGGCGGTGTTCTGTCCGAAGGCCGACGCGGAACCCAGGAGGAATCCCGGGAAGATCGCCGACTGCATTGAATCGAGGTCGGCCGAGGGCCTGAGCAGGGGCTCAACCCCTCGGGGCCGGAACTCCAGCGTGGTGGGTCCACGGGTCCCAAAGACCACCTGTTGGTCGGCAAGCAGGTCCCGTGCTGTGATCGAAAGCGCCTCCAATGGCAGGGCGCGGCGGGCCATGTTGGGCAACGTCTCGTATTCAACCCGAAGGATCCGTTCCGGTTGGGGCGGGGTGGCGCTGGCCTGGGGGTCGATCATGCGCACCTCAAGCAGGTGGGGACCTGCGTTGAGGGTGATCGTGCCGTCCGGGGTCATGCCGGAGCTGGCCATGTCATCGGCCAACACGAGCTGGTCGTCGATGCGCAGGCGCGACATTCCGGATCGTGTGAGGAGGAACCGGTAGGTTCCGGGGTTGGGAAGGTGGACGAGCGTCCGGGCGATCCAGCCGATCCTCCCGGCACCCTGGGCTTCCAGGGGCACCTCGGCGAGGGTGGGGAGGACGAGACCGTTGGTATTCGACCGGGGACGCGATGGATCCAGTGTCCAGGACGGAATGTCATCGGCATTCTGGAACGTCAGGTTTGCGGCCAGGGTCCGTTTCTCGATGGCGGCACCCCGGGTGACGGCGGTCACCGTGGGATCGGCGTCGAACTGAAACGATGGGGTTTGATCCGGGACGGCCCCGCCGGTCATCGCGGCGAACAGAGCCGCCGAGTCGAAGGCCGAGGGCCAGATTCGGAGGTCGTTGAGGCCGCCGGCGAAGAAGTCGATGGCGGTGTCGTTCTGGAGTGCGGCGCCCAGGTTGACCCCCCCATCCGTCTTCAGCACACCGAAGGCGGGTCGTTCCGCCACGTATTCGATGCCATCACGGAAGATCCGAACCTCATTGGAGGCGGGATCATTGACCACCGCCCAATGGTGCCACGTCGAATCGCTCAGCCCTGCGGCGGTGGAGACGGTGCGTGACCCATCGGTCACGAAGAAGGAGCGATCCGCCGCGAACCCGGCTCGGAGTTCCCCGGAAGGGGTCTGGTTGGTCCCGATCGCGACGACGGTCTGCCGGGTGGAATTCCCGGGATTGACCCGGCTCCAGAACCCGAGGGTGAAGCGGCCATCGGCTCCTGTCAGGGTATTCGTGAGGGGTGTCGTTCCCCTGAAGTGGTCTCCGGTGCCGGAGAGTTCCAGGAATCGGTTCGAGGTGTTGGGCACGTTCTCGACCACGAATCCCTTTGCGGCGAACCGTGCCGGCAGGGTGTCGCGCTGGACGGACCGGTAGACCACGGAGTCGAACGTGGTGTCTGACGCCTTGCGGTAGTGGCGTCCCAGGTTCTGGCCGTTGGCGGCATCCGTCACATCACTGGGTACCAGTCCGGGGATGCCCTCGGTGCCCGTGTTGATCTCGGCGAGGTTCTCCAGTTCCCAGTTCCAGGTGAGGGTGGCGTCGCCGTCTTCAGACACGAACGCCCCAGAGGAGGGACCCGGTCTTCCGTTCAGGGTCGATCCGACGAGGCGGGCTCGATACCGGGCGAGGGTGTTGGTGGAGGCCTCTTCGCCTCCGAGTTCCCGGCGGAAACGGTCGAGGTACACCATGCTGGGCGCCGTGACGACGATTTGCGTCCTGGGCTCGACCAACTGGGAACCCACGGGAGGGTGGACCAGGTTGGCGCCGAAGGCGGAGGTGACGGTGAACTGGGCCTTGGCGCTGCCATCGATCACCACATTCCGGATGGAGTGGGCCGCGGTTGATTGGCCGGTCCTGGCTCCGAAGGCAAACTGCCAGCCTGAGGCCGGGGTATAGGGGATCTGGATATTGCTCAGGATCACCACCCCATCCCGGACGACGCTCACAAACGACATCCCGCTCGATTCGTCATGCTGGAGTGTGACCCGCATGGGTACAAAACCACTTCCCGTGTCGAGGGAAACATAAGGACGGACATCATTCCACCGACGGTTGCGGCCGGGTATTACCGGCTCCCGGCGCCTGCCATTGAAGAGCACACCACCGAGCGCAGTCCCATCGTAGTGGACCTCGATGGACGGGGCGGTATCGTCCACGCCATCGACCACGCCGTTGTCGAACGTTTGGATGCTGATGGCCAATCCACGGGTCACGCCATCCTCCCCGATGACCGCGTCGGTCAGATTTGGGGCGAAATTGATGCTGATCCCATCCGCAAAATAGGGATATCCCCTGGCGTCTATGCCCACTTCGAATCGGGCCTCCAGCTGGGTCACCCTCCGGTTGGGTGCAATCCCGGAAAGGATCCAGGTGCCGCGTTGACTTGGGACCGCTTCCGTGAGCGACACATGGGTTTGCCCGTCCTTCAGAACCGTATTGGCACTGCCCAGCAGCACCGAGTTGGCAAGCGGTTGGCCGACCTGAATCGGATAGGTGTAGTTGAAGCTCTCCGCGGTCGCCCGGGTTCCAAGGGCGCCCAGCAGGAGGACGGTGGCCCCGAGGGCGGCCACGATGCGGTGGATGTCGAGTCGCATGATGTGGAAGGGGGTCGGGTTCAGCGGAGGTCCGTGACGTCGGAGAGACGCTGCAGTGAGACCTTGCCGCGATAGACCAGGTCGGCCGTGGCCAGGCCGGAGATCGTCTCCTCGAAGGTGCCGGTGAGCTCTCCCTGGAAGGGCTGGTTGTCGAGGCTCAGCACAAAGGCGCGTCGGATCGGATACCCGGCTCCATGCTGGCGATGGAAGGCATGTCGGAACGGATTGCTGCGGTGGAAGGGATCCAGGAGCAGCGGGGCATCGGCCGGGGTCCGTGCCCCACCCCCGGGCGCCCAGGTTCCCTCCAGCGGCCAGCGGTCCCAATAGGCCTCGTTGAGCTGGGGTGGACGCGAAGGTTGGGCGGCCAGGAAGTCGAAGAGGTTGGTGGCCACGACCGGACTGGAGCCCAGGTTCAGGGTCTGCTGAATCTCCAGGAGCAGCTCCGGACGCTGCGCGGTCGGACGCCAGTCCCTGGGCAGGTCGAAGAATGCGGATTCAAATCGGACGCCCACCTTCTTGCCCCCGCGTTCCTCGATGCCTTCGAAGAACGGGATCTGGGATTCGGACAGGACCAGCACGGGCGTCGATGCGACGGACGGATCCGCCGCGCGGGTCTGCATCAGCAGGACCCTCGAGAGAAGCACGGGGACGCCGTTGGTTCCGAC
>CAZZKQ010000222.1:0-6027 GCA_964654875.1 uncultured Verrucomicrobiota bacterium
GGTCCTGGAACCCGGACGGGCCTACTTCCATTTCGGCACCTTCGGGACGTTCTGCGTCGATGTCCGGACCGGCGGCGTGGTCTGGGCGAACACAAACCTCCACATCATGCACGAGAACGGACCCGGGAGTTCGCCGGTCCTTTTCGGCGACCTGCTGCTGTTCCATCTCGACGGCAGCGATTCGCAATCCATCGCGGCCCTCGACAAGAAGACAGGACGCCTCGTCTGGCGGACCGACCGCTCGGGCAAGATGAATGAGCATCCCCAGCTCAAGAAATCCTACGCCACGCCCACCCTCACCCAGTGGGGTGGCAAGCCAGCGGTGCTGTCGCAGGGCGCCGACTGGATCTATGCCTACGAACCAGGAACGGGGAAGGAACTCTGGAAGGTGCCCTACGGGAACCTCGGGTTCTCGCTGTCGTCGCGGGCCGTCCTGGGCGAGGGACGGGTCTACTTTGCAACCGGGTACTCCCGGTCGGAGATCCAGGCCGTCCAGCTCGGCGGCCCCGACACCGCCCCGGCGACGGTCTGGAAATATGCCAAGGGAGCCCCGACCATGTCGTCGCTGCTCCTCGTGGGGGGCGAGCTGTACTTCGTCTCCGACTCCGGTGGCATGCTGACCTGTCTCGACGCCCGAAGTGGTCGGGAACACTACCGCGAACGTCTGGGCGGCAGCCACAGCGCCTCACCGCTGTATGTGGACGGCAAGATCCTCCTGTGTTCACGGGAGGGAGAAACGTGTGTGGTTGCTCCCGGGACCTCGTTCAAGCTCATCGCGAGAAACCGTCTCCCGGGCAAACTCATGGCCTCACCGATCGCCTCGGGGGATTCGCTGTATCTCCGCACCGACACGGCCCTCTACCGAATCCAGGCCGGAAAGTAGCGATCCTGGAAGATGTCGCGGAAGACTCGGGCCCGATACACGGTTGCGTCGTCGTGGCTGCGCGGAGCGCAGCCGGGTCCGCAGGGAATTGCGGATCCCACCTCCAGCCTGCGATGAATTGCCCGGAACTGGGTCGTGGCTATAGGTTCTGCTCCATGGACTTCGCTTCACGACGACTCCTCGCCATGGGTGCACTGATCGCGGCACACCTCACCTGCATGGCCGCAGAGCCGGTCCATAAGGCCATCAAGGGGGACGCCGCCCCGACCGCAGCACGGTCCGTACACCTAGGCTATCCGGCTCCCGAGGGATCCTTGTTCTACACGGAGATGGTCATCGAGCGGTCGGTCCCTGGGAGCTACTTCATGGCCGCCGGATGGAACACCGGCTACTTCGGGCTCCAGCAGCTCGGCAAGGCTACCGAGAAGGTCGTCATTTTCTCCGTCTGGGACCCGACGACCGGCGACGATCCGGGTGCGGTGAAGACGGAGGATCGGGTAGAGGTGCTCCACGAGGGTGACGGCGTACGGATCCGACGCTTCGGCGGCGAGGGGACTGGCGGCCAATGCATGGCGCCCTGGCCATGGTCCCTGGGTGAGACAAACCGCTTCCTGCTCCAGGGCGAGGTCCAGGGAAACAAGACCGCCTACACCGCCTGGGTGTCCAAGGGGGAGGGCGACTGGAAGAAGCTCGCCACCTTCCGGACCCGCACCGGAGGGCTGCCACTGAAGGGCTACTACTCCTTCGTCGAAGACTTCCGTCGTGATGGCGCCAGCGTGGGTGAAACCCGCAGGGCCCGCTTCGGCAACGGCTGGGTGAAGACCACCTCCCACGACTGGGTCCCGTTGAACCGGGCCCGGTTCACGGCCTCCGGAGCCGATTGGGAGGCCCGGGACAACATCGATGGCGGTGAGTCCGGATCCTGGTTCTTTCTCGCGACCGGTGGCGACATCCAGGCCAGCCACCCGTTGCAGAGCCTGTTGAGGCTGCCGCCGCCCGTGGCGCTGCCGAAGCCGGAGGGTCCGTGACGGGTTGGGACACCTCGCCACAATCGACGATATTCATGCAGGCACACCACCCGGTGGGCGGCGGACGCCCCCTGGGTCCGCAGGGCACAGCGGATTCGACCCACGCCTGCGGATTCCCCAAAGGACGACCGAGCCGTTCTGTCAGATGAACAGGACCCCAGCGGCTTCGGCGCACCCGAGATTGCGTCCGCCCGAGGCGACTTCCTCGAGCTTCCCGCCCCGCCAGATCCGATGCCGATAGAGCGTGGCAAAGCCGTAGTCCGGTGCCGCGCCGCCCTGTCCCCCAACCAGTTCGCTGCCTCGACGCACATTATCCTGCATCCAGGCCGGCAGAAGCAGGTGGAACGGATTGCGTCGAACCTCCCCCACATGGAACGAGAGTGCGGTGACCTGGTCCGCAACCTGGGATTCGGAGAGCTCGACCATGAGGTTGGGACACGTCATCTGCCCCCAGTACTCGGTGTCCACCAGGTGGGTCGTGAAGCTGGCCGGAAGGGTGGCGAGGGCATCCTGGACCAGGAAGTGCACGCCGATGTGGGTGCCGTTCCAGTCGTGCTCATGGGGCACGAAGATCGCTTTCGGACACTCCCGACGTAGGATGTCGGCAATCACGGTCACCTTGGCCGCCCAGCCGGCAGGGTCCTGCTGGCGCGCCTTGGGTGTGATCGCCTCGAGTCCGTTCGGCGCGGTCTGGAGGAGCCCCAGCCCGAGATGGTTGCAGGCGTCGCGGAGTTCCGACAGCCGTGCGGCCTGACGCTCCCGGTTGCTCCCTTGCGTGACCGCGACGTTGCGGATCGTCCAACCGGATTCCCGCATCAGGCGAACCGCGAGTCCACCCACGATGCACTCGTCGTCGGGATGTGGGGAGAAGATCAGTCCCACCGGGGCGTTCGGCAGCGCCTGGGGCCGCGGGAGCGGAGGGAATCCTCCGAGCGGATAGTCCTTCCCGGCCCGGAAGAACCGGGCGTATTCGGCGACAAGGTGGGCGTAGGGATTCATGCGGCCGCCCAGTTTCCCCACGAGGGAAACCTCAGGCAAGCACCGGGAGGCTGGCGGCGGCGATGGCCTGGCCGTGACGCTTGTCCTTCTCGTCAGGGGTCACAAACCCAACCCGGGCCGACAGCTCCGGGAATTCCAGGTCCAGGACCTCACGAGCCTTCTTCAGGACCAGTTCCCCACCCGTGCCGGTGGTCACCCGTCCCAGCACCAGGACGTGGCGCATCGCATAGTACTGGGACCAGTGGGCCAAGGCGTAGCCCAGGAAGACGCCGATGGATTCATAGATCCGGGCCGCACGCGGATCCCCGGCGGCCATGAGGGCCTGCACGTGCTTGAGCCGGTCGGGCAGTCCCAGGGACGGATCGACCTCGATCCCGGCCGGCGCCAGAAGTCGTCCCACCGCCTGCTGGGAGAAATACTGGGCGCCGCAGCCCACATCCCCCGACCACTCCTCCCTGGGGGCCGGACGACGGTAGTCCACGGGCACGAAGGCCAGCTCGTTCAGCCATGACGTGATGTTGCCGTCGGGCGTGACGAACCCCGCCGCCGTGCTCGTGCCCATGGCGATGCCCAGAACCGCGTTCTGGTTCAGGGCCATGGATCCCGCCAGGGCGGTCACCTCGCCGTCGTTCACCACCTCGAACGGGATGCCGCCCCACTGCCGACGCAATTCGAGGAAGAGATCCTTCACCCGGGACTCGAACAGGTCAGGCGGCACGCCCCGGAACAGCGAGGCCACCTTGACCCGGTTGTTCACGTACACTCCAGCGGCCGAACCCCCGATCGCATCCACCCGCGGCAGGTGGGCTGCAGCCCGGTGCAGCGAGTCCATGATGCCATCGACGTGGTACTGCGGATCCTTCTGGAAGTAGGGATCCCAGACGATCTCCTCGGAGAAGACCGCCTTGCCGTCGAGCACCGCCGCGACCTTGCGGTCGCTGCCACCGAGATCGAATCCGATGCGGCAGCCATCGAGATGACGCCCCAACGGTGCGGTGATGGAGCGGGCCGGAGGCAGACGATCCGGTGATTCGACCCAGACGACCTCGATGGGATGATCGTAGACCTTGCGGCCAATGGTCTCGGAATCGAAACGCCCGTGCGGTGTTCCGGCATAATGCGCCCGGAGCGCGTCGGCGATCTCCCTCGGACCCGCGACCGTGAAGCGCCAGCCACCCCAGCCCCACAGGAGGAACTTCGCGAGGCGTTCCATGAAGAACGCATTCGCCTCGACGGCACCTGGAGCCGTGGGCACGAGCACCTTGAAGGCCTGGTGGAACACGGAGCCATCGGCCTGTTCGAGGGCGACCGTGACCGGAACCGTCGCCTCCCGGAGGAACGCACGCTCCGCCAGCACGGCGGGACGGAACTCGGGATCCAGCGGTGGCAGGATCCGGGGGACGGCCAGGAAACGATCGACGGCACTCATGCGTCCCGGAGGCTGCACTCCCGGCCCCGCCCCGCGCAAGATGGCGCGTCGTCATCGCCAACCGCTCCACCGCGGCGACGGAGACAGAACCCCAGAGGTCTCACTCGATCGCCGCCCGCATCGCGGCAAACCAGTCGGTCCCCGCCTCGCTCGACACCGGATTGATGCCCGCCGTCTCGGCGTCCTCGACACACTCCGGCGGCAGCTCCTTCAGGAATGGCGAGGGATGACACGGCAGGACCTGGCCATAGCGCTTGCGTCCTCCGCAGTGGGAGATTCTCAGGGTGCGCTGAGCCCGCGTGATGGCCACGTAGAACAGGCGTCGTTCCTCGTCGAGCGTACCTTCCATCTTCGACCGCGAATGGGGAAGCAGTCCGTCCTCCACTCCGACAATCTGGACGTGTGGGAATTCCAATCCCTTCGCCGCATGCATGGTGATCAAGGTCACCTGGTCACCCGTCTCCTTGTCCTCGGCGCGCTCCTGGTCGAGCGACAGCTGCTCGAGGAATTCCGCCAACCGCTCCGAGGGGTGTCGGGTGAGGCGACGCCGGGGCGGTGGCAGGGGTGCGGCAGGGGCCGGGGCCAGCACCACCTCGTCGGTGGCGGATGTCGGAGCCGACGCCTCGACGGGCCGAGCCACGGCCGCGATGCCGTTGGGATCATCGAGGTCGTCCAGCAGTTCCCAGACATTCCGCCAGCGCGCCTCGGCGGCCTCCGGGGTCTTGTCACCCCGGGCCAGCTCGCCGCGGTAGTCGATCGACCGGAGCCAATCCTCGGCCCAGTTCCCGAGACAGACCGGATCCTTCGAATCGAGGATCGCACGCGTCTCCTCGATGAACGCGATGAACGACCGGAGGGCCTCCACCGTTCGCGGCTGGAACCGCTCCTGGACATCGGTGTGCCGCATCGCCGTGAAGACGCTGCTCCGGCGTTCCTGACTCGCCGCCAGCAGCCGTTCCATCGTCACGTCGCTGAGCCCCCGGGCCGGGGTGTTGGCGATCCGCAGCAGGGCGACGTCGTCGTGCGGATTCAGGAACGTCTTCAGATACGCGAGGAAGTCCCGGATCTCCCGTCGGTCGAAGAAGCTCTGTCCCCCGATCAGCCGGTACCGGATCTTGGACTGGCGGAGGGCGGACTCGAGGAGCCGGGACTGGATATTGGTGCGGAACAGGATCGCCTGGTCGCCCCACGGGATGCGCCGGACCATGCGGTCGTCCTCGATGTTCTGGGCCACCGTCTTGGATTCCTCCTCATCGGTGTCGAAACACTGGAGCAGGATCTTCTCTCCCTCCCCCTTGGACGACCACAGCTGCTTGCCGCGCCGCTGGGCGTTGTTGCGGATCACGCCATTGGCCGCCTTCAGGATGACATTCGTGGACCGGTAGTTCTGCTCCAGCTTCACCACCTTCACCTCGGGAAAATGCTTCTCGAGGTCCAGAAGGTTGGCGACCTCTGCACCGCGCCAGCCGTAGATGGACTGGTCGTCGTCCCCCACGACACAGAGGTTCCGGGAGTCCCGGGTCAGGGCATGCACGAGCTCGAACTGCGCGGCATTGGTATCCTGGTATTCGTCGACCATGACATACCGGAACCGTTCCCGACACGCCTCGAGGGCCTCGGGGTGCTCCTTGAAGAGGCGCAGCACAAGCAGGATGAGGTCATCGAAGTCCACGGCATTGCAGGCGTGG
>CAZZKQ010000223.1:0-5995 GCA_964654875.1 uncultured Verrucomicrobiota bacterium
CTCCGCCAGGGTGTTGAACAGATTCGTCTCGTACCGGTTCAGGGGCTCGTAGAGGAGGGGAGCCCCGAGGGCGTGGGCCCGTGGTCCGAGCTGGTCGAGTTCCTCCTTGAGCCAGGCCAACGCCTGTTCCCGCGACACGCCATCGGCGACCCGTCCCTGCATCGATCCGATGATGGCCGGTACACCGAAGCCCCCTGCGAAATCGACGATGGCCCCGGCGAAGTCCCGGGCGCACATCCGGACGTGGGGATCGGGATCGGTGAGGCTCAGCTTCCGGGTCAGCCAACCTGCTCCGGTGCCCATGGCGGCGAGCTGGAGTCCGTGCTGACGCAGCAGCGACCGGAGTTCCATCGAATGGACCTCATCGGCGTGGGTTGGGAACAGTTCGATGGCGTCGAATCCCGCCTGCGCGGCCTGGGCGCAGCCCTCGGCGAGGCTGCCGTGGAAGACGAAGGGACCGCGACGGGCTTCGGGGACGAGGCAGACGGTGACGGCGGAGCGCATCATGCTGAGGCCCGGGAGGGCGGGACCCGGGGGCGGGGAGGGATGGTGCGAGGTGCAGGTTTCGAACCTGCGACCCCTTGCGTGTGAAGCAAGTGCTCTACCACTGAGCTAACCTCGCGCGAAGTCCGGTGTAGATAGACAAGCGGCGTCCGCATGCCAACGAAAAGTTTGTCCCCGCCCGAGCGACGGGTGACGGCCGGGCATTCTGTTCCACCCGAGAAGCGAGTCCCCTCGGGTACTCAGGATGATCCAGAAATGAAACAGGGCCCTCGGAGGGCCCTCGATCTGGAAAGTGGGTCGCGGGGCCAGGATTTGGTCCTGGGATCCCGCGGCTCCGGGACCATGGCTTCGTTGAGGCTCATGCTTTGGAGAGATTCAGCCGGTGGGTTTTCTGAATCTTGTCCCGCCATTCGTCTGAGAGCTCTGCTTCCGCCGCAAACTCCGGCCAGTGCTTCACCGCCTCCTGAACCTCCTCGATGATGGTTGCAGCCCGCCCCCGTTTCATCAGTGCTGCCTTCGCGCACGCCTCGAAATCCGCCAGCGCAAAACCGTCCCGCTTGCCGTTGAGCGTCATCTGATGTGTGGCCGTCCACGAGCCGGATGGGTTGTAGCTGTAGGTCACGTCGAAGGCCGGCGCGAGTGACCACTCGCCCTGCTGGTTCATCAGGAAGGCGATGTTCTTCACATGGTCGTCCTGATTGCGTGCCACGATGTTGAAGACCATCCGGCGGAACTGCTCCTCCACCGCCGCCATCGGCAGCTTGAGCTGGCGGATTATCAGCAGCGCCTGCTCGTAGCTGTAGGCTCCCGCCTGGTTGAAATCGAAATGCGCCAGTGCGCAGAGCGACTGCATGTGCAGCTTCGCCCCGCCCGCCAGACGATCGAAGCGGCGTGTCATGAAGTGCCTCCGCTCGTTCTCTTCCAGCAGTCGGCACTCGCTCATCGTGATGCGCGCCGCCTTCGCCATCAGGTGATAGGCGTACTCGATGGCGCCGTAACCTTTCGGGTCTTCCAGTTCCTTGTCCCTGTTGCCTGCTACGCCGTCGAATTTCAGCAGCCAGTAATCGAAACCCTCGCCCGCCGCGATCTGCCCCGAGCGCACCTCGTTCGTCGCGCGATTCCACGCGATCACCGCCTTGGCCCGCGCGCCGCCCGCCGACGTGCCCACGCTCAGGATGTCGCGCAGCGCTTTCTCCTTCCCGGCCTCGTGAAAGTGTCCCAGCAGATCGCCGCGATGCGTCAATACCTCTCCAGCCAGTCGCACCAGCGCGTCCACTTCGATCTTCGACGCTCTGCGCGGTCTCGGCCCCAACACCGGCGCAAATTCCAGCGCGCCCATCCCACGCGTGCCGGTGTAGCAGAGCCGCTCCACCGCGCTGAAACGTTCCGGTGTGCGGCCTTGCGTCGCCAGCCACGCGTCAATCAGCACATTGCCGAACTTGTCCGGCAGCGAATCCGCCAGGAGCCCGGGCAGGCCGCGGAAGGTGTTCCAGGGCAGTGCTGGAAATTCAAAGATCCGCTCGCTCAGCGGCATGACCAGCGGCGACAACTCGATCCCACTGCACGCGAAGTCCGCGTCGTACTGGAATGCCGCAACCGCCCGTCCTTCGTCGAGCGACACGGCGCCGATCGTCCGGCCCCAGAGCTGCACCCTGGCGATCATGCCGGCTCACCCCACGTCCATTTTTTGGACCCGCCCGTCGACGCTTTCCTGCCCGTCGCCCGTTGGCGCTTCCGACCCGCCCGCTGGAGTTGGGCCATCGGGCTCAACGCTGGCTGCGGGATGAATGCCTCAAGATTCTCCACCAGGCCAAGCACCCGACACACGCGGATGAATCCCGACAGCTGCGTCGCCGCCGCCCCCAGTTCCAGCCGTTGCACCGTCCGCAGGCCGAGTCCCGCCTGTTCCGCCAACTGTTGCTGCGTGAGGTTGCGCTCCAACCGGAAACCGGACAGACGCTCCCCAACCAACCGCAACAGCACTTCATCGGTCATCTTAGGGTCAATCTTCATGAACGCCAAAAGTGGCGGTTTGTCATCAAAATGCAATATAAAACGCCACAAAAGGCGTTTTAACAGGTTCCGTTTAAGCGCCGCGAGTGGCGTTTTAGAGGAGCCATGCGAAATCCAAGCGTCATCGGTGGCGCAACCTGAAAACGCGCCGCTCCAAGAAGATCGGCACGGGTGGCAGCGGTAACAGTGGCTGGGGTGAGGGTGCCTCCGGCTCGTTCACCGGGCGTGCGTTTTGCGTCCCCTGCCCGACCTCCCGCGTCTGCGGGACGAGTTCGGAACCATTTCAAGGTCCTGTCCCTTGGTCCATGTTGAGCGGCCTTGATGGTGTTGATCCAGCCGACCGTTGACATCATGTGAGACCCCGATGTAGCGGCGCCCTTCTGCGTTCCTGAGGACGTAGACTCGGTAGAGATCCTTGGTTGCGGCTGGGTCCATCATCAGGGCCCAGAAACGAAACAGGGCCCTCGAAGGGCCCTGGATCTGGAAAGTTGGTTGCGGGGCTAGGATTTGAACCTAGGACCTTCAGGTTATGAGCCTGACGAGCTACCGGGCTGCTCCACCCCGCGGTTGCGATTCGGAAGATTGCGGGCCGCATCGGTCGACGCAAGACCTCAGATCAAAATTCTAAGGAGCCATCACGGCCAGCAGGTCCTCAGTGGCCGCTGGAAGAAGCCCGATCCGTTGGAGCCGGGTCTGCCAGCCGCAGTGCCTGGTTGAGCAGGACCGCCAGGACCGTGGCGAAGACCAGTGACGACGAGAAGATCGGTTGGAGCAACGGATTCACCTTCGAATACAGCTCGGGAAGAAGATCCACGCTCAGGCCGAAGATCAGCGAGAACCCCACGACGAACGTCCTCCTCTGATCGATCTTCGACGACATGATGATCGAGAGCCCGGAGAAGATCATGAAGCAGGTGACATAGACCACGATCGCGCCCATCACGGGGCGCGGCATGATCGACAGGATCGAGCTGAGTTTCGGGGAGAATCCCAGCACGATGAACAAGAGGCCTGCCACGTATCCGATCCATCGGCTCGTCGCGCCGGTTGCCGAGGACAGGGCAACGTTGGACGAGGAGGTGTCCGACGCCATCCCCCCGATGGCACCCGAGACCGCCACGCAGATCCCGTCCGCCATCATGCCGCTCCCGATCCTCCGGGGATCCGACTGCTTCCAGTCCTCGTCGTTCACCTTCTCGCAAAGGATGAGGTTGCCATACGTCTTCAGGGCCCCGCAGAGGGACACGATGATGAAGGTCGGGACGAGGGACCACTGGAACGAGTAGGTCCACATCCCAGTATGTCGGGGCAGGGCCAGCCAGCCCGCGGAGGCCAACTTGTTCCAATCGTCCTCCCCCAGAAGGCCGGTCAGCATCGAGAAGACATAGCCGGAGAGGAGGCCGATCAGGACCCCGTAGAGGCGGAGTCGACCCGTCTTCCGGACCCCGACGCCCATCATGACCAAGAGGGTCAGAAAGGCCACGAGGAGGTCCAGCGGTTGGATGGATTCGGAGGCGTAGTTGACCCCGAAGAACTTGGAGACCCCGATCCGGATCAGTCCCTCGGCGACCATGAGGACCACCAGGCCGGTGATTTCAGGCGGAAACAGGAAGGCGATCCGGTGGATGAACAGGGCCAGGAAGGACTCGATGACCCCGGCGAATGCGGTCATTCCATTCATCAGGGGGAGTCCCCCGAGCCAGGCCGCCTGGGCGCAGGCGCCGAAGAAATTGGGGCCGCACAGGTTGGGACAGAGGAACCCGGATCCGATGCCACGCCAGCGCAGGGCCTGGAGAATGGTGCCGATGCCGCAGGCGATCATCGTCAGCGCCACAACGGAACGGACCTCCTCAAACCCACCGCCCACCTCCCGGACCAGCACCACCGGCAGGACCAGGGTCGATGACATCAGGAAGATGTGCTGGATCGAGATGAGGATCAGCACCCCTGGTGGAGGCCGGTCGTCGACCCCGTAGATCAGATGGCTTGGAGGTCTGCCCATCAGCCTTTCATCCAGATCGGGGTGGGTTGGAAATAGTGGGATCCCACGATCACATACCGGTCGCCCAGCCTTACCTTGCGGACATAGGCGACCTTCTTGGACGGCATGGTTTCGCCCGGCTTGGGCCACATGAACATGATCCAGGTGGCGTCTTCGCGCTGCAGTCTCTGGATGATCTCGGGAAAGGGCTTCTTGCCGTTGCTGTCCCGGAAATCGCTGAAATTGCGGAAGGGGGCGTTCTCGAAGGATGGATCGACGATGGCCATGCCGTCCATTCCGAGGACGAAGATGTAGTTGTCGAGAAAGGTGAACTCATTGGCCGGATCCCGCAGCTTCTGGACGGCCCTTTCGCCTTCCCGGGCCAGGAGATCCGCAGCCATGTCCACCGTATGACGGACAAAGGTCTTCTCGATCTGCACGTCGTAGAGGCCTGCGCCAAGATTGTAGACCTTCCCGTCCGGGGTCCGGGCGCGGACCACGTAGGAGCTCTTCCAGACCGGGAAGAAGCCTCCGGGGCGTGCCCAGCAGTAATGGACCCAGCCGCGATCCGTGATCCCGGCGATGGCCGGAATCATCCGCTTCCCGTGGACATCCCGAAGATCGGAGAGGTTGCGTCCCTGAAGCGCCATCTCGACCGGATGGAAGAGGCAGACGCCGTTGGTGTCGTAGGCGAAGAGGTAGAGGGATGAATCCGAATCCAACCAGGGGCCCTTCGGATCCCGGAACTCCTCGAACACCTTCTCGCCCTCCGTCTCGACGCGTCGTGCCGCGCGCTCGACGAAGCTGACCAGGTGTCGGGTGGTCTCGAACTCATATTCATCGAGCCGACGGGATCCAGGCTCGGGTTTGAGTCGGATCAAGCCCAGACAGCCGACGAGGAGCGCGACTCCCCAGGCAAGGGCTTGGACTGGCTTCGGGATCATTGGAATCAGGAGGTCGGAAAAGCCTCCGACCACCGAGGAACTCGCTCAAGGCATTTAATGGGATCCAGGCCGAACCTGTTGAGCGGCTGGTGAGTGGTTCGAAGGATGGCTGGAAAAGCATTCCGGAAAAGACTTGTCCCCAATCCGGTCACCGACTTTCCTTTCCTCGTTGCTCGTGCCCGCGTGGCGGAATTGGCAGACGCGCTAGATTCAGGTTCTAGTGAGTAACATCGTACAGGTTCAAGTCCTGTCGTGGGCACCAACTCTTCCTTCTCAGGCACCGTTTCCCCCGTTTTTTACCGCATCGGACGCTTGTCGTTTTGCTTGGGTTCCAAGCCGACGGTTCCTTCGCCAAACCGTTGAAAAATCTGGTGCCTGAAGACCAGGCCTCTACGTAAAGGCACACCTTCATCATCGCGACCGGTCAACCCGGCGGTTTTTCCGGACTGGGGGCCGCATGGAGGCGACCGGGATGGCTGCGGGCGAGGCCGAAGGCGTTGGACACCACGCACCGGTATTCGCTGCCGAGATCCCAGAGGGTCGTGGACGGGGT
>CAZZKQ010000224.1:0-5981 GCA_964654875.1 uncultured Verrucomicrobiota bacterium
CCGACACCAGGCTGATCGCGAACGCGGGCTTGCGGCCGATGCGCTGCGACAGCAGTCCATAGCCGTAGATCCCGAAGAAGGCGCCGAAGTTCTGGACCATCGAATTGATGCCGGTCCAGCGGGTGAGCTGCGACGGAATGAACTGCGGATCGATTCCCTTGGCGGCGAGCTGTTCCTTCACACCCCCCTCGCGGATCAGGCGAGCGACCGCGTCGGGCGAGATCCCAAGGGTCTCCGCCAGCAGCTTCTTCTCGAGCACGCCCCGGACGAGGTCGGCGCTGAAGAAGGCGATGCCCCACACCCCGATCACGCCGCTCAGGGCCAGGAGGAGTCCGGTCACGGCGCGTCCGCGGTATCGGGTGTCGCCCCCGCCGCCGAAGATGCACCAGAGCCCGAACCCGAAGGAGACGAGTCCGACGCCCACGACCGACAGCTTGAGCTGGGAGAAGCCGGGGAAGACAACGGCGTCGGACCACGCCTTGGGACCGAGGAAGGCGAGCAGGATGGCGCCGGTCAGGGTGATCCCGGCCAGAGATGCGGGCAGCTTCCAGTTCGGGTTGCCGAACAGCTCGCCGTAGTCGCCCATCCGCTTCCGTAGCTCGGGCTGGTTGCGTGTCGCGAGCCAGGCGTCCGGCTCCTTGAGTCCGCGTCGGACGAAGATGACGATCAGGGCGGGCAGGGCACCGGCGACGAACTTCCACCGCCAGGGGGCCCAGCCCGCCAGGTTCTGACCCTGTTCCAACACGCTCAGCGAGATGCCAATGAAGGCGGCCGTCATGTTGCCGACGGTCGACAGCGCCTGGAGGAGACCCAGGGCATAGGGACGGGCTTGCGAGGGCATGACCTCGGCGACGAGGGAGACCCCGACGGCGAATTCCCCGCCGACGCCCAGTCCGGTCAGGAACCGGTACAGGGCGAAATCAGCAAAACGGGTCGCAAATGCGCTCAGGCCGGTGAATCCCGAGTAGAGCACGATGGTGAGCAGCATCGTCTTCGCGCGACCCCAGCGATCCCCCAGCACGCCGAACACGAGTCCGCCCGATGCCCAGCCCAGCATGAAGATGGCGGTGGCATAGCCCCCGTACTCGCCGATCTCGGCGGGGGTGGCCGGACGCTGGAATCCGGCGGTCAGCAGCTCCTTCATGGCCGGAGCCCGGGCGAGGACGAACAGCTGCTGGTCCATGCAGTCGAGCAGCCAGCCCAGCGCGGCGACGATCAGGACGAACCATTGGTAACGGTTCAGGAGACGCCACCAGGGCGCGTGGGGATCCGACGATGGATTCATGGGGGGCACCGATCGAGATCGTGCCCGCGCCCCCGGTGGCAGGGAAGGCAAATGCTCCGTGAGACGGGTCCTGTGTCCCGGGCAACGGACGGAACCGTGGAGGGAGAAAAGAGGGATTCTTCTTCGTCTTCGGTGAGTACATCTCCATGGCCCACGGAACCGATGTCTCCGGAATCGGACGGGTCGCTCCCCGCGGAGTCCATCCGCCTATCACCCCCCTGACAACGGGGGAGAACCTCAAAATGCAATCCAAGTTGTCCGGTTTCCGCGCTGGCGGATAACAAGGGACGGGTGAACGGAACGTCGGATCAGCAATTGCTCATGCGCTACGCCCGGAAGCGGGACGAAGGGGCATTCGCAGAACTGGTCCGACGGCAGGTGGACCTTGTGTATTCCGCCGCCCGACGGTTGGTCGTGGATCCGCACCTGGCCGAAGACGTCACGCAGGCGGTGTTCACGGCGCTGGCCCGTCAAGCCACGGAAGTGGCCCGGCGACTGGAGGGAGGCACGCCGCTTTCCGGCTGGCTGCATGTCACCACCCGCAACCACGCGGCCGCGACGGTCCGCACGGAGGAACGTCGTCGTGCCCGTGAACAGGAGGCCATCGCCATGCAGGAATCACCCGTCCCGGAATCCACCGCGAACTGGGAACAGATCGCTCCGCAGCTCGACCACGCTTTGGCCGAACTGAGCGATACGGATCGAGATGCGCTGCTGCTCCGCTTCTTCGAGCGCCAGACGGCAAAGGAAATTGGGTGCCGCCTCGGCGTCGGTGAGGAAGCGGCGCAAAAGCGCGTCGCCCGGGCGTTGGAACGGCTGCGCGGCGTATTCGTCGCCCGTGGTCTGGCCGTGCCGTCCGCCACATTGGCCGGAGTCTTGACCGCGAACGCCGTGCAGACAGCGCCCCTCGCACTGGCCGGCACCATCGCCGCGGGCACGGCAACGGTGACGACCGGGGCTCTTTCCACCTTGGGAATCCTTCAGCTTATGGCCTCAACAAAACTCAAACTCGGCATGGCGGCCCTGGTGGCTGCCGGGATGGTAACCACGGTGATCTTTCAGCAGCGCGAAAACCAGCGACTGCGGGCAGAGTTGGCCACTGCGCAGGCAAGCCAAGCCACTCCGCAGCACGCTCCCGCCAGCAACACGGCGCCGGCCGATACCCGCCAGCTGGACGAACTGCTGCGCCTGCGCGGTGAGGTGGCCCAACTTCGGCAGGCGACGCGAGACGCCCGGAACGGACCGGCGGCGGCGCCGAATGCCGGGGTGGCCGCGACGGTGGAGTCCGAAGACCTCGTCAAAGCCATGCAGGCGGCCGACGCCGTTGCCGTTCAGACCGTCAACGCGCAGAAACATCTGGGTCTGGCACTGCAGGTTTATGCCATCGAACATCAAGGTCAGCTTCCGACCTCGATTGAGGAACTGAAGCCCATCCTGGGAGACGTCCTCGATCCCGATGGCATGGTGAGTGGAGTCCCCCTCGACCTGTTCGAATTTCACGTCCACGGGAGGGCCGTTGGCCTATCGGAGCCCGAAAAGATCCTGCTTCGCGAAAAGCAGGCCCGACGGCTGCCCGACGGCACCTGGGAACGCATCTACAGCCTGGCGGATGGTTCCGTGCACCGTGTCAAACGGCCCGACGGGGACTTCAGCGAGTTCGAAAAGGCCCGCACCGGTACACAGGACAATGCGCCCAAGCGGCCGTAGGCAAGGTCCTGTCGGCCTCCCCACCGACGAGGAAGGCGATGAGGCTCAAACCTCTGGAGACCATCCACTCGGTTTGACCATGGAGGGTGGCACTCAACAAAGTGGGCAAGGGACCCGGTGAGTCTGGCGGTTGGCCGATAGTGCCGAGTGGACAGGCTGCTCTTGGGAAGGTCAGATCGCATGTTGTGAAAACGCGCAGCACCATCAACTGGGTGAGCCTTGTTGCCGTTGCGGGAGTCGTGCTGTTCGTTGCGCTGCTTCTGCCGAGGACGCGTGCTTTGCCGGAAGGCTACCGCTACGCCTACTTCCCGGGAGGCGGGCATTGCTACCTCGTTGCGCCCGACGGCATCAACGAAGGTGGGGCAGGAGGTTCTTGAGCATCACATCACCGGAATGGTTGTGACCGGCACGGTTCGGCTGAGACTGGAGCACGAGGATGTTCGGACGTTTCGTCTCGATATGAAGACGCACGAGGTGACCCTTGGAGGCAGAGTTCAGAGGAACACACGCTGATTCACCTAACTGCGGGCTCCAGCGAACCCGCCGGGGCGTCCTTGTTGCACTCGATATGCCCTTGCTGCCGGGTCGCCTAGCTTGAACGTTAGGCCGCTCGACCACGTCATGCCAAAATCACCGAGTAGAAAGGCAGCCGCTCTGGAGGCTGCGATTGCCGTTGCCTCTCTCGGCAGCGGAGTAGCCGCAGTGCCGAAACAGACGTCCAAGGCACCGTCGGGCCGCATCATGTATATCGAGTGCAAGGCTGGCGCACTGACGGGCGAGGCTAGGATTGGCCGAGTGACCTCCTCCAAGACTGGGCGCACACTCTACTACCGTGGTCAGACATTCCAGAGCCTCAAAGGCGCAGGTTTCAAGTCTAACTACTTTGCCGTGGATACGGGCGACGACTATTGGATTTCAGGACCGAAGCGCAGAGGTGGAGACCGCATGTATGGCTCAGCGTTACCTGTGGAGATTGATGAGGATGTTCGGTCTGAGTATTGGCGCGACGTTCGAGGTCAGCCAGAAAGGGCAGGTGACGCAGTGGCCTAACCATCGGTTCGAGCCAACCGCCAGGAGCCCTCAGTTTCCAATCCATCGTCAGCGGCTGGCGGTGTCTCACCCGTTCCGTTAGGCCGCTTCGCACCATGCAGAAGTATCGAGTCATGATTCACGGCCGGAACATGCTGCGAGAGATTGACGGCGTTCGGCAGCGCTACGGCTTTTACACCAATGTTTTTGTCGAGGCTTTCACTCCGGCGGATGCGAAGTCTCGTGCACTTGACGTGATCCGAGAGGATGCGCATCTGCGCGAAGTTGTTCTCAATCCAGAGGACGATCCTTTCACGGTGTCAGCGGATGAGGTTCATGAGATCGAGTCATTCGATGGAGTTCGACCACCGAGGCAGGGTTTGGCACTTTACGAGGAAGTCATCAGATGATGCCAAAGACGTGGCCTGACAAGACGCTTCAGCGAACGGTCGCAGGCCATCCTGGTTGATGGTCGGCGCGTCTCGGGGACTGGGGCCGGCTTACCGTCGGGATTTCCGTCCGGGCTCCACCCGGCCGCAGAACAGTTCGGGGCGGATGCGGACCAGCCGGACCAGGGCCACGCCCGTTTTGGGATCGAGTTGGCTGAATGCGTCATCAAGTTCCCTGAAGGGATCGTCCTGGTAGGACTCGAAGAACACCTCCAAGGACCCGGCCTCCCGGATCTTCTCCAGGCGGGGGCGCTCCCGTTCCTCGATCTCAAGGGCGCGTCCGAGGAGGGCGGCGAACCCGTGCAGGCCCAGCAATTCAGCGCCGGCCTTGGCGAGGACCACCGATTTTCTGCCGCAGTTGTAGAAGAGCTGGTTGAAGCCGCCGTTGTTGATCTCGACCTCGGCGATGTCGGTGAAGTAGGCCGCGGCAAAACCGGGACCCAACGCGGGTATCCGCTCCGGTTGGTCCACCCACTCGCCGCCGATGGCCTCAAGGGTGAAGTCCCGGATCGCCTGGGCGAGATCCGCATCCGGGATCCCGGCGAGGATCGCGGGTGTGAGTTCCTTGTGGATCCTTCGGTTCCGGTGTTCGTCGGGGGTTTTGCCGAAGTACCGTTTGAACAGTGCGTCGAGCTCCTCCTTGTCGGGCATAGGACCGATCTGATCCCGACGACGGGAGGCCGTCAAACCCGTGGGGAAAGGTGGGGCGACTCCGGTTGGGACTGGAACAAGGCCAGGAATCCCCCAGGTCCCGACACGGACGATCGAATCACGTCTCCATCACGCCCGACGGATCCTCCCGAGACGCCTATGCGGTGGGTGGCCTCCGAGGCAGGGGAGAGGCCTCCGAATCGCCATCGCCCGATGCATTCTGCGATCGAGCCGGGTCAAGGTTCCTCGGCATGCCTGCGGCGGGACCGGTACATCCCGGTGGTCGGGCCCTGCGGATTCCCGGCCTACGATCTTTGTTCCTCATGCGATGGGGCCCGTGATACGAACCCATCCATGATGGTCATCCCCTCAACCCATGAATCGTCCCCGGGACCGACATCCCCTGTTGCTGGAGCTTCTCGTCACCCGGAGATCGCATCGGTTCGGTATTCGGCCCTGGTTTCGGCATCCGTTTCGGGAGGCGACCGATGAAGCCCACCTCGGGATCGTTGCTCCGCGAGTGGCCCCTGGTCCTCGCCGTTGCGGTCCTTGGCGTCCTGCTGGCGGCACCCACGGCCGTTGCGCCTCTGCTCGGGTCGTCGGTGCTCCTCGTCCTGTTCCTCCTCCTGCTGTGTGGCGTTATCCTCGCCGAGGCGGTCGCCATCGTCCGTCACGCGGAGGCCCTGGCGCATCGCCTGGGTGAGCCGTTCGGAACGCTGCTCCTCACGCTGGCCATCACGGGGCTCGAGGTGCTCATGGTGGCCTTTGTGATGTCGACCGGGGATCCCAAGCCGGCACTGGCCCGCGACACCATGTATTCGGTCGTGATGCTGGTCCTGAATGGATTCCTCGGGCTGGCG
>CAZZKQ010000225.1:0-4739 GCA_964654875.1 uncultured Verrucomicrobiota bacterium
GGCTTCAAGAGGATGGCAATGCCGGCGACGAAATCGTTGAGGTCCGGCACCTGCACGAAGAAGCAGTACTGGGCCTCGCGCCCCGCCGCGACGTCGATGACCGGTGAGCGGAAGGAGAAGCCCTGCGCCGCGGTGAGCTCGTCGTCTAACAGGACGGTGTCGACCTCGAGCGACCGGCAGTGGCTGGCGAACTCCTCCGCCTTGCCGGCCCCGATGAAGGTCGAGGGGTTCGGATGCTCCATCTTCTGGGTGCCGTCGCCGACGACCTTCAGTCCCGCGGTGGTCGCCAGCTCGGCCAGCTCGTCGAGCGAGTCCCGGACATTCCCGCTCTCGCCGGACTTCAGTTCGAGCGCGACGAGGAAGGCGCGATCGGTGCGGCGGACGGAGGTCTCAAGCAGGGCTTTCAAGCAGGTGGGCGAAATCCTTTCCGACTCCCGGTTCGCTCAGCCATCCCAAACTTCTTCGTTTCCATCAGCCTTCCCAGTAGTCGTCCTGGACCCGGTGCCTGTCGACAACGACGTTTCTTCGATGTTTTCGGCTGGTGCCTCTCCCGGGACCGGAGGGAATCGATGCCGCAGGCATCGCAGCGGGTAGCCGGTGGTTGAGCGCAGCGACACCACCGGTCACCATGTTGAGACTCCGTGCATCCCGGCAGGGATGCCAGGCGTGCCCAAGGCTGACCGGGCCCTGTTGTGGCTCCTCGACGAGGGTTGGATCGGCGGAGCTGGCACCCCTTCAGGGTGCCGGAGGATCTTGGGTCGTGGAATTCCGGTGGTGTCGCTGCGCTCAACCGCCGGCTACTAGCTTGGATCCCTCCGGGATTGGAGGTGCTACCCAGCAGCCTCCATAGACCCACTGGGAACCACGAAGACTCACAAAGACTTGGCTTCCTCCCCTCCGTCGAATCCCACTCGAACCCTTCCTGTCTGAACCCTAGCCTCCCTTCACCACCCATGAAACAGAGTTTCCAAATCCAGGGTCCGTTCCTCGGTCGTTCCCTGCTGTCCAGTATCGTTGCCGTGTCCACCCTCTGGACCGCCTGGGGTGCTCCCGAGGACGACTGGTCCAACTGGCGTGGGCCGACCCGACAGGGCAGCACGACCTCCAAGCGTACTCCGACCCTGTGGTCGGCCTCCGATGTCCAATGGAAGCTGCCTCTCCCCGGGAAGGGGACCTCCACCCCGATCGTCTCTGGGGGCCGCATCTATCTGACCTCGCCGGCGGACGGGGAGGATGCCGTGATGGCCGTGACGCCTTCGGGTGAGGTCGCGTGGCAGACGAAGCTCGGCCCGTACACGAACCCCAAGCACTCCACCCTGGCCTCGGGCTGCAACGCCTCGCCCGCCACCGATGGCCGGGCTGTGTTCGTATACTTCAAGAGCGGTGCCTTCGCGGCCCTCGAACTGGATGGACACGTCCGCTGGAAACAGAACCTGACCGAGCGTTTCGGGGCGGAACGCCTCTTCTGGGACCAGGGCAGCTCGCCGGTGGTCACCGACCGCTTCGTGATCCTGTCCCGGATGCACCAGGGGGATTCCTGGATCGCCGCGTTCGACAAGCAGTCCGGCGAGATGCGGTGGCGACGGAACCGGACCTTCGAGGCGCCGTCGGAGAACGACAACGGGTATGCCACGCCCGTCCCGTACGACGAGGCCGGCCAGCCGTCGCTGCTGGTCTGGGGGGCGGATCGGCTCACGTCGCATCGGGAAAGCGACGGTGCGGTCCTGTGGACGGCGGAGGGATTCAATCCGGAGGGCACCGGGTACTGGCCGGCCATCGCCACACCGGTCGTGGCCGGTAGGATGGTGGTGGTTCCCGTCGGTCGGGATGACCGTCCCAACCAGGCCCATCTCCGGGGGATCCGCACCGGAGGCGTCGGTGCGATCGGTGCCGATGCCCATGCGTGGAAGCGCGACGATGTCGGGGTGTTCGTCACCACGCCTGCGGTCCACGACGGGAAGGTCTACCTGCTGCGGCATCGGGGCGAGGTGGTGTGTCTCGACCCTGAGACAGGCCGGACGCTCTGGACGGGATCCCTGCCTCGGTCGGCCAGTCCCTTCTACGCATCCCCTGCCATCGCCGGAGGAATCCTCCATGCGGCCCGGGAAGATGGCGTGGTGTTCTCGGCACGGGTGGGAGATCGACTCGAGCTGTTGTCGGAAAACCCGATGGGGGAACGGATCGTGGCCACCCCGGTTCCGGCGGGGGGACGCCTCTATCTGCGCGGCGACCGTCATCTGTTCCGCATCGGCGGGAAGTGAGCGTGACCGGGATTCGATCCTGGGGATTCGGGTTCGGACGACACGGCGCTTGGCGACCGTTGGGCATCCGCGTATCGATCTGTCCATGCATCGCCAGTCCCAGCTCCGGGTCCGCTCCCTCCTCTGTGCCGTGCTGCTCGCGGGATTGGCCGGCTGTGCCACCCCGAACGATGCCCAGTCCCCGGTGGGGATGAAGTACACGAAAGGATCCCTGATCGCGGTCGAGGAGGTCGGGTTCCGCCCCGCCTGGCGTGCCTGTCTGGCGGCCCTGAACCACTCGGGTGTCACGGTCCTGGACCAGTCCACCACACCCACCGGCGGGCACATGGATGGACTGACCAACGATCTCAAGACCGTGAAGGTCCGCCTTCGCCGGCTGGGCACGGGCAAGACCGAGATCCGGATCCGCGTCAGTTCCATCGGCGACTCCGAGCTCTCGCGTCTCATCTACGACGACATCAAGACCGCGCTCGATCCGTCGAACTGATCCCTGGAAGCCATCACCCATCCGATGCCGCCCTCGTCCACGGGATCCCTCTGCACCCAATGTGGTCTGTGCTGTGACGGGACCCTGTTTGGCCGGGTTGAACTCCTCCTGGCGGATGATGCCGAGGGGTTGAAGGCGCAGGGGCTCCGGATCGTAGGCGGATCCAAGCCGCGGTTCGCTCAGCCGTGTCCTGCGCTGTCCCAGGAGTGCACCTGTCGGATCTACGCCCAGCGTCCCCAGCAGTGTCGGGCCTTCGACTGTGCGTTGTTGCTGCGGGTCCAGTCGGAGGAGATCGGTGTCGAGGCTGCCGAACGGTTGATCCGGCGCACGCGGAAGCAGTCGGCCCGGGTGCGCCAGCTGCTGGAGGCCCTGGGGGATCGGAGCACCGCGCTCCCGCTGTCACAACGGTTCAGCCGGCTCCGGCGTCGTCTCGAGACGGAGGCCGAGGGCGACAGGAAGGGATCCGAGGAACGATGGGAGCGTTTCGCCGAGCTCACCCTCGCGGTGCACGAGCTGCAGCGTCAGCTGCGCGAGGACTTCTATCCGTAGGCGTTAAGGGCGAACGGTGAGGGTGCGAACGCCACTACCTCGGCGGCTGAACGGGCAGCTGAGAGACACCCACAAGGGCAGGGCGGTACTCCGCAAATCCGGACTCCGGAGTGGCCGAAGGAGTTCTTGAACTACAAGAGTCGGTGGGTAGGCTGTTCAGGGTGAAGAATGTCATCCGATTTGCCAGTTTGATTTCACTGAGCCTCTCGGTTCTGGCGAAACCTCAGAACCCGGGGGCCGCAACGTCGCCGACACCTGATTCTTCGGGGGGATCCACGAACCCAAAATCAAGCGGCTCAACCCAAGGGAGTACTGGGGGCCCGCGGAAGGGGGGCAGTCAAGGTGCGGTGGCCTACCAGTACGAGATAGGAGGGGTTCCTGTGGTCATCCGGGTCGGTCCCAATCAGACGTTCCAGCAGGCATCCTTTGTCCAACCCTCTGATTTCGTCCGCGTCGATCCGGGGACATTCGAGATGGGAGAAAACCCTCCGCGATGGAGCTTGAGCGACGCCGACGGAGGGGTGAGAGATGTCCGGAAGCGCACCATTGTCCTGAGCCGGGAATTCTGGATCTGCAATCACGAGGTGACCCAGGGCGAGTACAAGGAGTTGATGGTGTGGCTGGGCAAGTCGAAGTCCTTCGACAAGAACCCCTCCGTCAACCAGGATTGGTTCCCTGCGAACCGGAAGGACAATTTTCCGGTGGAGAATGTCACTTGGGACCAGGCCGTGGAGTATTGCATCGCTCGGACCCAGAAGGAGTTTCAGGAGGGCAAACTTCCTTCGGGCTGGGGCTATCGGCTCCCCACGGAGGCGGAATGGGAATACGCCGCCACCTGCGGCACCTGGGTCCATCCCAACCTCGTGGATGCCTATGATCCCGAGGTCGCTCTGAATGTGAAGGCCTGGACGGCGGCGAACGCGGGTGGCGACACCCGCGAGGTGAAGACCCGAAAGGCGAACCGATGGGGCCTCTACGACATGCTGGGAAATGTCGCGGAATGGGTTGCCGACTGGTACGCCCCCTATCCGACGTGGGAGACTTGGGGCGTTGCGCTTGGTAACTGGACCAACGACTCGGAATTTGGACCCAGTGAGACCGATCCCAAGGGCCCGGAACGAAGCCATCTTGCCCCACGGGTCTATACCGGGAGGAATTGGGGAGAAACGTTGAAATGGTCCGACAATACGGATCCCAATGCGGTGAAACCACTCCGGGTCTTCCGGGGCTTCAGCTTCAGGGATAAGCAGACCGGTGGGGTTACCGAGCCATTTACCGTCACCTTTACTGGCCGATCCAAGGAATCCCCCCAGGCAAGGGACCGCGCGCGAGGGTTCCGGGTGGTGGTCAGCAAGGTTCCCGCGCCGGGCAAGTATCGTCCTCTGTATCCGGTGATGAAGGAGATCAAGATCTTTAAATGATGTTGAAGCCTGGATCCGGGT
>CAZZKQ010000225.1:4839-5968 GCA_964654875.1 uncultured Verrucomicrobiota bacterium
TCCGGTGATGAAGGAGATCAAGATCTTTAAATGATGTTGAAGCCTGGATCCGGGTTCTCCGGATCCAGGATCCGTCTGGGGCGGGTCCTGCGGTCGATCTTCGGTGGCGTTGAAAACTCTCCGGCGTCTGGACGTGGGTGAAGCAGCGCTCCGCGTCTCTGGGGCCGTAGACAGCCTCCGGCGAGTGCAGATTCGGTGAGCGTAGGGGCTGGGTCGAGAGGGAACCGGAGCCGACAGGGTCGGCCTCTAGCCGCGACGCCCTCAGGCCACCTTGGCCTTGAGGCGGATTCCGGCCAATGGGGCCCGCTTGAGCTTGGCCACGATGCCAGCGGCATGTTCGCTCGCCACCTCCACGAAGGTGTGCCGCTCCCGGATGTCGACCCGACCGATGATCTCGGCCGGAAGTCCGGTCTCGCCCTGGATCAGGGCCACGATGTCCGGGATCTCGATCCCGTTCTCCTCGCCCGCGCTGATCCAGAGACGGGTCCGGGGGCCGACGAAGTCGGGATCGTCAGGTCCTTTGGCCTTCCGTGGCCGGGTGGGGCGCTCCTCGGAAGCCTGCTCGATCGGTGCGCCCTCGGTCTCCGGGGCTGCCGCTGTTTTCGGTGCAATCGGCGACTCCGAGGCCACCGGCGACTGGGGAGCCGCATCGACCCTCGGGGTCGGTGCCGTTGGGACCTCCGGGGTTTCCGGAGGTTGCGGAGCACGGAGGTCCTTCTCCTCCCGGGGTTCCGGCGGGGCCGCCGGGACCTCCCGGGCGACGCCATCCTCCCGGGATTGCACGGATGGCACGGAGGAAGGAATCACGGTCGAGGGACGGCTGGCGGCCATCGTCGGCTTCTGGGGCCGTTCCGGCCGTTCGGGCCGTGCTGGTTTCGCCGCGGGCGTGGGCTTCGTCTTGGGAGCCGTCGGTGTCGGACCGCCAGCCGCAGGACGCACCTTGGTTGGGGGTTCGCCTGGACCGGTCGGCTTGCGGCGATCCGGGCCTCCGGTGCCCTCGGCGTCCTGGTTCCGGGTGAGCTGATGGAACAGCGCGTTGAGGAGCTCGAGCGACTCGATGCCCTCCTCGAGCAAGGACTCGATCAGGTGGTCGTAGTGCCGGTAGTTGCCCGCAGCGAGCACGTCCCGG
>CAZZKQ010000226.1:0-5958 GCA_964654875.1 uncultured Verrucomicrobiota bacterium
ATGCCACATATTGCAGTTTGCGTGTTTCTTCATCTCTCTTGAAGCGCGCTTTATGCCCCCGTCTCCAACCGCCTCATCGCCACGGGCGATGCGGCCGACCTCGAGATCATCGCCGGCATCGTCAACCGCCTCGACAACAGCCCGCAACAGGCTCCGGGCGCCCGGGTGTTCAAGCTCAACCAGGCCGATGCCGTTGTGATGGCCCCGATTGTGGCCAGTGCCATGACCCGCTTCGACCAGCGTGGCCAGCCGGTCAAACGCGTCTCCATCACCGCCGATGAGAAGTCGAACTCCCTCATCGTCTCCGGCTCCCGGACCGATCTCCAGGACGTCGAGTCCGTCATCGAGAAGCTGGATGGCGGGGAATCCTCCCAGGTGCCCCGGACGCTCAAGATCCTCGAGGTGAAAGGGGATCCCGACGCCTTGGCGGCGCTCATCAACAAGTCGTTCGCCGCCCAGAATCCGGGACGCAACATCGCCGGCCTGTTCAGCCTCACGCCCGACCCGAGCAACAAGCGCCTGATCGTCTTCGCGTCACCCACGATGCTCGCCCAGGTCGAGTCCCTCGTGGCGACGCTGGATGCCCGACCCGACCAGGGAACGCGGGAGCTCCATCCGGTCGCC
This sequence comes from uncultured Verrucomicrobiota bacterium, assembly GCA_964654875.1. GTDB lineage: Bacteria > Verrucomicrobiota > Verrucomicrobiia > Limisphaerales > UBA9464 > UBA9464. Next base: position 625 of record CAZZKQ010000226.1, read on the forward strand.
CTCAAGAACGCAACCCCCTCCGAGCTCCTGCCCCGGGTCCAGCAGATCTACGCCGAACAGTCCCAGGGCAAGACCCTGAAGCCCGCCACACTGTATCCCGACGCCGCCGGCAACCGGATCCTTGTCCAGGGCACGGCGGAGCAGGCCGAGGCGGTCCGGCAGATCGCCTCCACCCTCGAGAGCGAACCCAAACCCAGCCGCGAGTCCAAGGTCTTCGACCTCGGCAAGCTCTCCGAGGCCCAGCGCCTCATGCCCCTCATCCAGCAGCTGTACCGCGATCAATTGTCGAGCACCCCCCAGCTCGGGAGTCCCGATGCCCAGATCGTGAGCGACGGCAAGACGGGGCGCCTGCTCGTCAGTGCGCGCGCCGATCAGCTGCCGATCCTCGAGGGCATCGTCCAACGCCTCCAGTCCACGGCCACCACCGGCGCCAGCGCCCGTGAGACCCGCACCGTTGAGGTCGGCAGCAGCACCGAGGCGAGCCGGCTCGTGCCGCTGATCCAGCAGCTGTACCAGGACCGTTGGAAGGACCGGCTCGACACCGATCCGGCCGACGCCCAGATCCTCGCCGATCCCCGCAACGGACGCCTCATCCTCACCGGCAAGCCCGAGCATCTCACCCAGATCGAGGCGATCATCCAGCAGCTCGGACCGATCAAGACCGGCGCCGGCACCCGGCAGACCCGGATCATCGATCTGACCACCGCCAGTGCCGTGGAACTGGCCAGCACCGTCCGGACCCTCTATCTCGAGGAAGCCAAGGGCCGCCTCGGAAACCAGCCTCCCGACACCGTCCTGACACCCGATCCGGGCGGGAACCGGCTGATCGTTGTGGGTGACACCAACGAGCTTGCCGCCGTCGAACGCCTTGTCGCACAGCTAGACAAGGTCAGCAGCCAGAGCGCCTCCGCCCGGGTCTTCAAGATCAAGTCGGCCGATCCCGAGAAGGTGGCGGAGATCCTCAACACCTCCCTGGTCCGGTACGACGCCTACGGGCGTGCCCAGAAGCGATCGACAGTCTCCGTCGACCCCAAGACCCGGACCCTCATCGTCACCGGGGATCCGAAGGAGCTCCAGGGCGTCTCGGTGATCATCGAACAGCTCGACCAGTCGCTGGGTTCCCAGCCTGAGCGCAAGACCCGTGTCGTCACCCTCAGGCAGGGCAAGGCGGCCACCCTGTCTCCCAAGATCCGCCAACTCTACGCCGACCGCATCAAGAGCCTCCCGGAACTCGGCACCTCGGACATCCTCATCCTCGAGGAACCCGAGAGCAACCAGCTCATCATCGCCGGCAATGACGCCCAGCTGCAGGTCGTCACCCAGATCGTCGAAGAGGTGCAGTCCGCGCAGGTCCAGCGTGCCGCGCGTGAGACGCAGATGGTGTCGGTGGGCACGGTCGACGAACTCAACCGACTCCAGCCGCTCGTCCAACAGCTCTACAACGACCGGTTCCGCGGAAGGGATGCCAGCGATCCGGCGGATGCGTCCATCATCGCCGACGGCAAGAATGCCCGGTTCATCCTCACCGGCCGGACGAATCAGCTCCGCGAGATCGAGAACATCATCGCGAAGCTGCGCGGTGGCGCACCGGAGTCGGTGACCCGGGACACCCGGATCATCGACCTGACCTCCGCCAATGCCGTCGAGCTCGTGCCGACCCTCCGCACCCTCTACCAGGAGCAGGTCAAGAACCGCCCGGGGTCCTTCGCCGCCGACACCCTCATCACGCCGGACGTCAACGGGAACCGGCTGATCCTCACCGGAGCCACCAACGAACTGGCACTGCTGGAGGATCTGATACAGAAGCTCGACAAGGTCGGCGCCCAGAGCGCCTCCACCCGGGTCTTCAAGGTGAAGTCGGCGGACCCCGACAAGGTCGTCGAGATCCTCGGGACCGCCCTGGTCCGGTACGATGCCTATGGTCGTCCGCAGAAGCGGGTCAGCGTGGTCACGGATTCGAAGACCCGGACCATCATCGCGACGGGTGATCCGAAGGAGCTCCAGTCGGCCTCGGTCATCATCGAACAGCTCGACTCCTCCCTGGGGGCCTCCGCAGGTCGGACCATGCGGGTGCTGCCGGTCAAGGAGCGCCGTGCCGGGGAACTCCTGCCGAAGGTTCGCCAACTCTACCAGGACCAGGCGCGGAACAATCCCGAGTTCGGCACCACCGAGCCTCTGCTGATCGAGGATTCCGCCAGCAACCAGATCATTGTCGCCGGCAACGAACGCCAGCTGGGTGCCCTCGAGGAGATCGTGGGGGTCCTCCAGAACGTCGCTTCGGTCCAGGGTGCACGACAGGTGAAGGTGTTCAACCTGGAGCGGACCACCGCCAACACCCTCGTCACCATGATCAGCCAGGTCTATGCCCGGCAGCTCACCAACGCCGAACCCACCGAGCGGGTTGTCGTGGGCACGGGCGGCAATGATCGCACCCTCGTCGTCGAGGCCCCGGCGGCCACCCTCACCCGGATCGAGGAACTGGTGAAGAACCTCGACCAGACCGGTCCCGAGGGTCAGAACGTCATCCAGACCGTGAAGCTCAAGCGGGGTCGGGCCGATGATCTGGCCGACGCCGTCAACCGGGTCATGACCAACCGTGCCCTGCCCGGGATGATCCGACGCGTCAGTGTCACCTCCGTCGCCGGAGCCAACAGCCTCCTCCTCAACGGACCCACCAACGCCGTGCAGGAGGTCCTCCGGATCGTCGAGGAACTCGACCAGGACGGACCCGGCAGCGGCGACATTGAGGTTCGGATCTACAAGCTCGAGAACGGCAACGCCCGCGAGGTCTCCAACGTCCTCCAGCAACTCCTCCAGTCGGTCTCCCGGAATCTCTACCGGAGGTCCGGCGGCGGAGAGGGCGACGGCGGTCGCAGGAACGCCTCCGTCAGCGTGTCAGTCGACGAGCGCTCGAACAGTCTCATCATCTCGGCCACCGAGTCCCACTTCCGGATGGTCGACAAGGTCCTGCCGACCCTCGACAAGGCCCCGGAGCGTTCCGATCGCGATGTGCAGTTCGTCTGGCTGAAGAAGGCGAAGGCCTTCGACCTCGCTTCGAAGCTCGACAGCCTGTTCGAGGATCGCCCCCGCGCCGACCGGCCGGTGATCGAACCGGACTCCGCGTCGAACTCGCTCACCATCATCGCCAAGCGTGGTGACATCCCGCAGATCCAGGATCTCGTCTCGCGTCTCGACGACCAGGGACGTGACTCTGCTGTGCTGGTCCGGGTGCGTCCGCTCGAGCGGGTCACCGCCGATCAGATGGCGACGATGCTCCAGAACATCTATCCGCAGGTGTCCGGGACCCCGCTCCGTGTGACCGACAAGGTCGAGCCTCCAAAGAACGCGGATCCGAGCACCCAGACGACCAGTCCAGAGGTGGTCATCGCGGTCGACAAACCCGCCAACGCCCTGATCCTGTCCGGCCCCGCCCAGGAACTCGACTCCGTCGAACGGCTGATCGAGGAGCTGTCGCTCAACTTCTACGGCAATGAGGCCGAGTTCCGCGTCTTCGCGATCAAGGATGCCGATCCGGTGGTGGTGGCCCGGACGCTCCAGGAACTCCTCAAGATGGATCCGGTCCAGATCGAGGACGCCCGTGGACAACCCAAGATCATCACGCCGCAGAACAAGATCACGGTCGTGGCGGAACCCCGCACCCGGAGCCTGATTGTCCGGGCACGTCCGACCGACTTCGCGCTGATGGAATCGCTCATCAAGCAGCTCGATACGGCCGGCCAGGTCGCCCAGCTGGAGTTCAAGGTCGTGCCCCTCACCCATGCGGCCCCCGAGAAGATCCTGCCGCTCGTCCAGCAGATGGTGACGCAGCTCACCGCCTCACGCCCCGGGGATCCCGTGACGGTCGCGGTCGATTCCCGCGGTCGGGGCATGCTGGTCATCGCCCGCGGCAACACCGCGGCCCAGGTCGAGAAGCTCATCCAGTCCCTCGACAAGCCCACCGCCAATGTCGAGGCCGAGGTCGAGATCGTCGCCCTCAAGAAGGCCAACGCGGGCCAGCTGGCTGCCGTCCTCCAAGGCATGCTCCGGCCGGGAACCGCGGGGGATTCCACCCCCGAGGCCCGGGAACTCCAGGAACACATCCGCCGCCTCAAGGTCCGCAATGCCAGGGGCGACACCGTCCTGCTCGATCTCTCCAAGCCGATCCGCATCGCCACGGATCCTGTCGCCGGCACCGGGGGCGGCAACCGCGTCATCCTGACCTCCACCGCCGACAACCTCCGGGCCCTCAAGGCCGTGGTGGAGCAGATGGATTCCGTCGCCGTCCTCGAGGGAGTTAAGGTCCGGTTCATCCAGCTCGAGAATGCCGACGCCGCCGCGGTGTCCCAGACCCTCAACAACGTATTCTCGCAGGCGAAGAATCTCGCCATCGGTCCCGGTGGTCCCGGCGGTCAGCCGGCTGACCAGGGCAAGGCACTTGTCCAGCCCCTGAACGTCGCCATTGATGCCCGCAGCAACACGCTGATCCTGAGCGGCCATCCCGAGAGTCTCGACCTCGCCCAGAAGATCGTGGCCGACATGGACAAGGAGGTCTTCCTCTACACGACCGACGTCCGGCTGTTCCGTCTGAAGCACGCGTCCGCTGCCCGGCTCCTGCCCCTCCTGCAGTCGGTCTTCACCGAGGGCACCGCGGTCCCGGGAACCGAAGGTCTATCGACCCAGATCACCCGGCTCCGGACCCTTCGGGATGGCACCAAGGCCCAGTCCAACCAGACGCCGAAGAACCGACCGGCGCTCACCATCCAAGCCGATGACCAGGCCAACATCCTCGTCGTTGCCGCCCGCAGCGACAACCTGCCGCTCATTGCCGACATCATCGAGCAGCTCGACATCCCAGCCGCCTCGGGACTCGAGACGGTCCGAGTCTACCCGCTGGAGCACTCGGACCCCGCCGCCGTCCAGAAGGTCCTCTCGGATCTCTTCACCGGACCGCGGTCGACCACGCTCCGCAACGAGGACCGTCCGGTGATCACGGTCGATGCCCGGACGGGCTCGCTCATCGTCGCCGGCAACAGCAAGGCCTTCGCGATCATCGAAGGGCTGCTCAAGAGTCTCGACCAGAAGCTGCCCTTCGATCTTCGCGACATCGCGCTCATCCCGTTGGAACATGCCGACGCCAACGTCGTCGCCCCGACGCTCCAGAAGCTCATGGACGCACGCGTGACCCAGCGGGTGAGTCTCAACCAAGGGCAGGCCGATGCCCTGAAGGTCATCATCATGGCCGACCAGCGCAGCAATGCGCTCCTCGTCGGCGGTGCTCGCGAGGGATTTGAACTGGTGCAGACCCTGGCCAGGCAGCTCGACCAGGCGGCGCCG
>CAZZKQ010000227.1:0-5942 GCA_964654875.1 uncultured Verrucomicrobiota bacterium
CCGCGACCTGCTGGATGTCGGCCAGGCGCTCGTCGTCGTGGAACCTCAGGAACTCCTCCCGGAGGAGTCTCGAGACCGGGATCGAGGCCCGGCAGAGCATCGCCGTGGTGGCCGAGTCGTGGGGCGAGATCATCAGCGTGACCTCGTTCCGACGCGCCAGGTCGTGGATCTCCGTCGAGATCTCCAGTCCGCCCGTGACGATCACCACACGGACCCGGCCCTGGATCGCGATGCGCTGGATGTCCTCCCGGTCCCCCACCACCACGACCAGCTTCTCGGGCGCGTAGTTGGAGAGCCGGGTCGAGAACGAGGTCGCCTTCATCGCCGCCAGCATCAGCACCAGATCCTGCTCCTCGTCCGGCTCGAACGCGCAGATCATCTTGGCACCGAGCGTCCGGGAGATCATCCGGATCGAGGACAGGATCCGACGGGAATCGAAGACGCGGTTGGTGGACGGGACGAAGTACTTCGTCGCCTTGAAGATCGACAGCAGGCCCAGACAGCGCCGATCGGCATCCAGGACCGGAAGGACCCGGATGTTGCGCTGGTCCATCATGGTCAGCGCGTCGACCATCGAGGTCCGGGGCGGCACGGAGATGACATTCGACTGCATCACGTCGCGGACGCGCGGGGCGACATCGCTGACGAACCGCGGGGCCGGCACCCCGAACTGGCGCAGCACGAAGTCGATCCGCTCGTTCGTCTCGCCACACCGCGCCGCCACGACGTCCCGCATGCCGGTCCGACGCTTGAACTCCGCGTAGGCGATGGCGGAGCAGATCGCGTCGGTGTCCGGATTCCGGTGTCCGATGACAAGGGTCTCACTCATGACGTCTGAACGGGCAGGTCCTCCCTCCGGACAACGTGCCGTGCGCCCCGCGGACTTGTCGAGTGCCGCGCTGGCTCGGGCCCCGAAATTTCGGCTTCCAGCCCGGCACCCGGCGCCGCGACAGTCCCCCTCATGTCCGCACCCGTGCTGGCCATCGCCAACCAGAAGGGAGGCGTCGGCAAGACCACCACCTCCGTCAACCTCGCCGCCTGCCTGGCCCAGCAGGGCCACTCGGTCCTGCTGGTCGATCTCGATCCCCAGGCCAATGCCACGAGCGGACTCGGTCTCGAGAAGCGCGAGGGCGGCAGCGTCTACCGCCCGCTCCTGGGCGAGGGCACCCTCGCCGAACGGATCCAGCCCACAGCCCTGCCCCGGCTGTCGCTCCTCCCGAGCGAGGTCGACCTCTGCGGGGCCGAGGTCGAGCTGGCCCGGATGGACGACTACCTGAACCGGCTGAGGAAGGGCCTCGACCCCCTCCGTGAAGGCCACGGATACGACGTCATCCTCCTCGACTGCCCGCCCTCGCTGGGAATCCTCACCCTCAATGCCTTCGCGGCCTCCGACCGCCTCGTCGTGCCCCTGCAGTGCGAGTACTTCGCCCTCGAGGGCGTGGCCATGATCACCCGCGTCCTCAAGCAGGTCCGGGAGACCGGGATCAACCCGCGACTCGAGCTCATGGGGATCGTGATGACGATGTTCGACGCCCGGACACGGCTCTCCCAGAACGTCGTGGCGGAGGTCCGACAGCACTTCGGCGAGACCGTGTTCGAGACGGTGATCCCGAGGACCACCCGCCTGGCGGAGGCCCCCAGCTTCGGCAAGCCGATCATCACCTACGACCCCTACAGCGCCGGCGCCGCCGCCTACGAGGTCCTCGCCACCGAGGTCGCAAAACGGCTGGGACTCGGGACGCCGTGACCGCCCTGACCCGACTCGCCTGGACCTGGCTCTGGGTCGCCTGGGCGTTGCTCGCAACGCCGGGCCTCGGCGCGCAGCGGCCCAACATCCTGGTGATCCTGACCGACGACCAGCGCTGGGACGCGCTCGGGATCGTCCAGCAGGAACTCGGCAACGGGGCGCTGTTCCCGTGGTTCAAGACCCCGAACCTGGATCGCCTCGCCCGGGAGGGAGTCCGGTTTGCCAACGCCTTCGTCACCACCTCGCTCTGCTCACCCAGCCGGGCCTCGTTTCTCAGCGGACGTCCCGCCCGACGCCATCGGGTGCTCAACAACTTCACCGAGTACCCCGATGACCTGCCCGGCTACCCGAGCCGCCTCCACGACGCCGGCTACGAGACCGCCTACATCGGCAAGTGGCACATGGGTGAGGACAACGACGCACAGCGGCCCGGTTTCGACCACTGGATGAGCCACCGGGGCCAGGGGAACTACTTCGACAACGAGTTCAATGTGAACGGGGCCCGCCGCAGGTTCCCGGGCTACTACACGACCGTGGTCACAGAGGCCGCCGTCGACTGGATCCGCCGGGACCATTCCAGACCGTGGCTGCTCGTCCTCGGCCAGAAGGCCCCGCACGGGGGCCCGATCCAACCCGAACCCCGCTTCGCAAACGCCCTCGACGGGTTCCCCGTCCTGAAGCCGGCAAGCTACGACAACCACGATGTCGCCCAGGGCAAGCCCGCATGGCTCGCGGAGAGCCTTCCCACCTGGCACGGCTCCCGCGGGCCCCTGTATGGGCTTAAGGAACATGACCGATTCGTCCGGGCGTACCTGGCCACCCTCCTGTCGATCGACGAGAGCGTCGGCCGGGTCCAGGACGCACTTCGGGAGTCCGGCCAGCTCGACCACACGGTGGTGGTCTTCACCAGCGACAACGGATTCGTGCTCGGCGAACACGGACGCGTCGACAAGCGCACCGCCTATGAGGAGAGCCTGCGCATCCCGATGATCATCCGTCATCCCAGCCTCGGCAGACCCGGGACCATCGTGAGCAACCTCGTCCTCAGCCTCGACCTCGCTCCCACGCTCGTGGACATCGGCAAGGCACGCCCCCTGAGCGACATCCAGGGCCGCTCGCTGGTCCCGCTGCTCGAGGGACGTCGCCCCCGCTGGCGTGGTTCCTTCCTGTACGAGTACAACTATGAGACGCAGTTCCCGTACACCCCGAACGTCCGGGCCGTCCGCACCGACCGTTGGAAGCTCATCCGGTATCCCAACGGCGACGGCAGTCCCGACCGGTTCACATCGGAGCTCTATGACGTGGTGGCCGACCCCCACGAACTGACCAACCGTATCCACGACCCCTCGGCGGCCCGGGTCCGGCGACGGCTTGAGCGGGAGCTCCACCGTCTCTCGACGGCGTGGGGGACCGATCCGCTGCCGGTGTATCGGGGGATCGTCAACGAGCTGCCCAAGTACTGAACCGACGGAATCTCCGGACGGATCCAGCAAACCCAGCTGCCTCGGCAGATCCGCCCAGCAGTCCCGGTTAAGACGGGGACCTTGCGGAGAGAATCCCGACCCTGGGATGTCCGCTCCCATGCCCGGTGCCGCGAAGGATTGCGGCGCCCGACGTCCACACCGTCCGGCTCAGCCGCTGTGCTCTCGGCGCTGTGCCCTTTCCCACTCCGCGTCCCCCCTGTAGGTTCCAGCATGCCGATGCGACAGCTTCTTCAGTCCCTCTTCCTCGCCGCACTCGTCGCCACCCTGCAGTCTGCCTGCCTCGCCGCTGCCCGGACCATATCGGTCAGCGAGCTGAACTACCGGGATGCCGAGGATCCGGATCTCGAATTCCTGGAACTTGTGAATCCGGGAACGACCAGCGTCTCACTGACCGGCGCCCAGTTCACCTCGGGGATCATCTACACGTTCACGGGCGCGACGAGCCTCGCCCCGGGGGAGCGGATCGTGCTCGTCCGCGATACGTCCCAGTTCACCAAGCGGTACGGCAGCACCGGGATCCGTCTCGCCCCTGGATCCTACGACGGCAAGGTTTCCGACGCCGGGGAGACCATCGCCCTCGCCGATTCGACCGGGAAGGAGTTGTTCTCCTTCACCTACAGCCCGGGCGGACGGTGGCCCAGCCGGGCCAACGGTCTCGGAAGCACCCTGGAATGCATCGATCCGAACGGCGATCTCGATGATCCCGCCAACTGGCGCTCGAGCTCCGAGTGGCAGGGCTCGCCGGGCAGGGCCGGTGCCGGTCCCCAGAAGGGGGTCGTGGTCAATGAGATCCTCACCCACACCGATCCTCCATTCGAGGACGCCATCGAGCTGTTCAATCTCACCGACCTGCCGGTCGACATCAGCGGTTGGTACATCTCAAACGAGCGAGCCAATCCCAGGAAATTCAGGATCCCCGCCGGGACCACCATCGCCGCGAAGGGATACCGGGTCTTCTACGAGTGGGCCGGCACGGGCAACAAATCGGGGTTCAATCCCAGCGGGTCCGGAAACTCACCCGACTTCACCCTGAACAGCGCCCACGGAGGCGAGGTGGTCCTGATGTCGGCCGACGCCGCGGGCAAGCTGCTGTACTGGATGGACACCCTGAGCTTCGAGGCCGGTGCGAACGGCATCCCCTTCGGCCGGTATCCAAATGGCACCGGCAGTCTCACCACGCTCCGGCAGCAGACCCTGGGCACCGAGCTCAGCATGGGATTCCCCGTCGAGTACCTGGGCCTGTTCCGAACCGGGGCCGGCGCGCCGAACGCGGAGCCGCTCATCGGCCCCGTCGTCTTCCAGCGCATCCAATACCACCCGCCCCTCGGTGGGGATGAGTTCGTGGAACTCCGGAACATCACGAGCCTCACCCTTCCCCTGTTCGATCCGCTGTATCCCGCCAACACCTGGCGACTGCGGGACGGCATCAACTTCGATCTCCCGACCGGAATTCTCCTCGAACCGAACGCACGCCTGATCGTGGCGCCGATCGATCCCACCGTGTTCCGGACCCGGTACTCGATCCCGTCGACGACGTGGATCGTGGGCCCCTATACCAACGCCCTGAACAATGCCGGCGAACGCCTGGCCCTGTACAAGCCGGATCCGCCACAGCTCCCACCCCACCCCGATGCCGGATTCGTCCCCTACATCCTGATCGAGGAGGTCGACTACTCGCCGAATGCTCCATGGCCCACGGTGTCCGACGGGAACGGTCCAGCCCTGCGACGCCGTCTCCCGGTCGGCTTCGCCGACGATCCCGCCTCGTGGGAGGCTGATGTCTCCACGCCCCCCACCGCCCCCGCGATCCAGATCGTGAACACCCCGACGGGAACCCGGATTCGGTTCACCACGACGCCGGGCCAAACCTACCGCCTCGAACGCCAGCCGACCCTCGCTTCGGCCTGGACCGATGCCGGGTTGATCCCCAACACGGGCGGCACCGCCGAGGTCGACGTCGGAGCCGTCCCGGGCTTCTTCCGCATTCGGGTGCCGTAGGATCGCATCCCCGGAACGGTTTCCCCCCAAGGATTCCCTCTTCTGTCGGAGCCTCCGGAGTCCTAGCCTCCTCCGCATCCATGAAACCACACCTCGTCTCCCTCCTCCCCCTCCTGACCTGCCTCATTCCCGCAGCTCTCGGCGCCGATGCCGGCATCGGGGTTGGCGCCAAGCCGATCTCGGGAGCCGAGGTCGTGTTCGACGGTTCGCGTCACATGCTCGACGCGAAGTGGACCTACTGGAAGGGACCCCGCTTCAGCTCCTCGCTCCCGATCAAATGGATCATCGTGCCGGATCCGGTCGACCCGGGCACCGTCATGATGACCCACGACCCCGCGGCTGCGGGCGGCAAGTACGGGGCCGCCGACATCGTGACGAAGAAGGAGTACAAGGATTTCCGCCTCCACATCGAGTTCCGCATCGCCGCCCCGGGCGGCAACAGCGGCGTCTACCTGCAGAACCGCTATGAGATCCAGGTCCTCGATGGCGACAAGACCTCGCACGGCCTCGGGGCGGTCATCAACGAGACCGAGTCGCCCTACCACGCCTACAATGGCCTCGGAAAGTGGAACGCCTACGACATCGAGTTCCGCGCCGCGCGGTTCCAGGACGGCAAGCGTGTCGAGAAGGCCATGCTGACGATGTACTTCAACGGCCAGAAGGTCTTCACCAACCAGCCGATCAACCAGGTCTGGGGTGGACCGAACTCCGGG
>CAZZKQ010000228.1:0-5926 GCA_964654875.1 uncultured Verrucomicrobiota bacterium
GCGTTCCAAGGGATCTTACCCATGGAGATGGCCATTATCGGATTCCCGACCGGGGGGCGTCTCGCACATCCTCGGAGGCATGCTGGCCGACCTGACCACCCAACTGCTCCGCAACCAGGATCTCGACGCCCCGGCGATTGCTCAGGCGGTGGGGGCCCTCGCGGATCCGGCACCGGACGTCGAGACCAAGGCGGCATTCCTCACAGCCTTGGCCCGGAAGGGCGAGACGACGGCGGAGCTGGCCGGCTTCGCGCGGGAACTCAGAGCGCTGTCGATCCCCGTTCCCGTCAGCGAGGCGCTCCGTCGGGGTGAGATCCTGGACGTCTGTGGCACGGGCGGGGATCGGCTGAACACCTTCAACATCTCCACGACCGTCGCCTTTGTCTGCGCGGCCGCGGGATGCATCGTGGCCAAGCACGGCAACCGGGCGATCACCTCCCAGTCCGGAAGTGCGGACGTCCTGCAGGCCCTCGGCATCCCGATCGAGCTTCCGCCCGATCGCGCCGCCGAGTCCCTCGAACGCCACGGATTCGCGTTCCTGTTCGCTCCGCTGTTCCATCCGGCCTTCCGGCACATCGGACCCGCCCGACGGCTCTGCGCCGAGCGGGGTCAGCGGACGCTGTTCAACTTCCTGGGTCCGCTGCTGAACCCGGCACGGCCAACCTGCCAGCTGGTCGGCGTCTCGAGGCCGACGGTCTGTGAACCCATCGCACGGACCCTTCAGGATCTCGGTCTGCGGCGCGCGATGGTGGTCTGCGGTCAGGTTCCAATCGATGCCGGATCCGAACCAGCCCATCTCGACGAACTCAGCACCCTCGGCCCGAACACGATCGCGGAGTTCCACCATGATCGGGGATTCAGCTGCACCGAGTGGTCGGCCTCTGATTTCCCGCTGCAACCTGCCCGCCTCGACGACCTCGCCGGAGGTGACGCCCAGCAGAATGCTCGGATCGTCCGGGACATCCTCGCCGGGACGGATCGGGGGCCGAGGCGGGACGCCGTGCTGCTGAACGCCTCCGCCGCCCTCGTGGTGGCGGGAGTGGTCCGGAGCATGGTCGAGGGCTGGGAACGTGCCGGTGAGCTGATCGACTCCGGCAAAGTCACGGCACGGGTCGAAGCCATCGCGGCCGGATGAATCGGAACCCCTCCATCCCGGTACTCATCGATCCAATGACCGTAACCGGAAAAAGGACTCCACTCCGCCGCCGGTTCCATTCCCGGAGCGCCCTTGTCCTCATTGCCGCAATCCTGGGGGTCACCCGTGGCACCCCCTCAAAGGCCACTTCCATCCAATCGTTGGATCTGATCGGAACCGACATCCAGCTGGTCCTGACCACGGACTGGGACCGCCGATACCGGATCGAGGTCTCCCACGATCTGACGATCTGGAATACCGCCGCGATCAGCCCGTCCGCGGAAGGCACTTCGTTGGCGGTCCGGCTGCCCCTCTCGAGGTCAGAGTCCCAGTTCTTCAGGGCCTCCCTGTTCGAGTGGGAGGAACTCCATGCCGAGTGGCTGGAGGCACGGAAACGTTGGAGTAGCCAGGGGGTGTCCACCTATCGGTTCGAGTGCCGCTGGAACTGCAACTGCCCGTTCTGGGGCTGGACCCAGGTGCAGGTCCGCGACGGAGTCGTCGTGGACGTCGTCGCGGTCGACACCGGACTGCCGCTGCCGAAGGAACAGTGGAGCCTCTACCTGTCCATCGACGGACTGTTCGACTGGATTGAGTCCCGCCGCGGGCTCCATCCCGTGGAACTTTGGGCCGCGTTCGACCCGGCACTGGGACATCCGGTCTCCGGATATGCCGACCTCTCGCGTTTCATCGCCGACGAGGAGCTGGGCTTCGAGGTGCGGGCTGTTTCGTTCTGAGCCTCCGAGCCACCTTCAGCAACCGGTTGGGTCAGGGATTTGGTGGCCCGGCAGGGCTTCCGGGCGTAGCGTCTCCCATCATGGATCCCAAGCTGAATGCCGAACTGCGCCTGCGGCACGCCCAAGCCCTGACACGTCGGGAGTTCTTCGCACGTGCCGGTGTGCTGAGCCTCGGCGGGGTTGCCCTGGGCCAGCTGGGGCTGGGCGGCGGCACCGGCTGGGCCTCGCAGCCTTCGGTCAACCCGCTGGCCCTGAAACCCGCCCCACGGCCGGCACGGGCCAAGTCGGTGATCTACCTGCACATGTCCGGGGCCCCGCCGTCCCTCGACCTGTTCGACTACAAGCCGGAGCTGCAGAAGCGCCACATGCAGGAATGTCCAGAGTCACTGCTGAAGGGACAGCGGTTCGCCTTCATCAAGGGGGTGCCGAAGATGCTCGGATCCCCCTACAAATTCCGGCAGGCCGGCCCCTCCGGAGCCTGGTTCAGCGAACAGATCCCGCACATCGCAGGCATCGCCGATGAGATCACGGTGGTCCCGTCGGTCTGGACCGACCAGTTCAATCATGCCCCGGCCGAGCTCATGCTCTACACCGGCAGCATGCGCGCCGGGAATGCCAGCATGGGGTCCTGGGTCACCTATGGACTGGGAACCGTGAACCAGGACCTCCCCGGATTCATCGTCCTGCTGAGCGGCGGGACCGATCCGACCGGCGGCAAGAGCCTCTGGGGTTCCGGCTTCCTGCCCGGGGTGTTCCAGGGCACCCAGTGCCGCACGACGGGTGAGCCGATCCTCTACGCCAACAACCCTCCCGGCATGGACCGGTCGAGCCGACGCCGCACCCTCGACGCGCTTCGGGATCTCAACCAGGCCGAGGCGCGTCAGTTCGGCGATCCCGAGACCCTGACCCGGATCGAGCAGTATGAACTGGCGTTCCGGATGCAGGCCAGCGTGCCCGAGGTGTTTGACATCGGCCGGGAACCAGAATCGGTCCGGGCCATGTATGGCGCCAAGCCGGGCGAGGGCAGCTTCGCCAACAACTGCCTGCTCGCCCGACGGCTCGTCGAGAAGGGCGTCCGCTACGTCCAGCTCTTCGACTGGGGCTGGGACATCCACGGGACGAGTCCGGGTGACGACCTCATGGAGGCGTTCCCGAAGAAGTGTCGGGACGTCGACCGCGCCAGCGCGGCCCTGATCCGGGATCTCCGCCAGCGGGGCCTCCTCGAGGACACCCTCGTGATCTGGGGCGGTGAGTTCGGTCGGACTCCGATGAACGAGGCCCGTGGCGGGTCCACCTTCCTGGGACGGGATCATCACCCGCACTGCTTCACCCTCTGGATGGCCGGTGGCGGGATCCGCGCCGGTGGACTGTATGGCGCGACCGACGACTTCGGCTACAAGGTGGTCGAGAACCCGGTCAGCATCCGGGACCTCCAGACGACGATCCTCCACCAGCTCGGTATCGACGCGCACTCCTTCCTGTACCGGTATCAGGGACTGGACCAGAAGCTCATCGGCCCCACCGGGGAAGGACAGGTCGTTCAGGGTCTCCTGGCCTGAGCCACGGGATCGAACCGGAAGATCGGAACGGAATACCCGGGACCCAGATCCCAGAACTGCTGGGTCCGGTGGAGGGTCAGGACGCCCGGCTGATCCGATCCTTCACCGCCAGCAACACGGCGGGATCCATCTCCAGCACGTGCCGACGCTCGGGGAACCGTCCCCCCTGGACGTCCGCGATGTATTCGGAAAACGCAGCGATGCGTTCCCGCTGGAGACGCTGGAATTCCTCGCGGAAGTTCCGGTAGGCCTTCGCATGCCGGGGCAGGCGCTCGTCGTAGTCCCCCAGGATGTCGTCGGAAAATAGGAACTGGGTGTCGCACCCGTCCCCGGATCCGAGGGACATGAGGATCAGACGGGTCCGACCACACAGAAACCGGGCGAGTTCATGCGGGACACATTCGATCTCCGCTGCATAGGCCCCGGCGTTCTCCAGGGCCTTCAGCCTTTCATGGAGCCCGAACGCCTCCTCGGCGGTCTTCCCCACGCCGCGGTATCCCGTCCAGGTGATGTGACGCGGAACAAGTCCGACATGGCCAACGACCGGCAGTCCTTCCCGGGCCATGGCCTCGATGATCCGGGGGCTCGCCGAGCAATAGACGGAGCTGGCCCCCGCCTCGAGGGCCCTGAAGCCCACCCGGATCGCCTCCTCGGAGGAGGCCAGCCCATGCGGGGTGGCCGCCGAAAGGAAGCTCTGGGGGGCGGCGGCCACCAGCGCCGGGAGGCGGGCCTGCGATTCCGGCGAATCGAAACTGCAGCTCATCAGGTCGACCCCCGCCTGTTCCGCAGCCGCGGCCTCCTCGGGGGATTTCACATGGATGTGGGTCAGCTGACGCTTTCCCTTCAACTGGAGCAGGTCATGGACGGTGTACTTCTTTCGGGGACGAAGCATGGCCAAAGCCTCCCCGACCCGGGGTTCCACAGCAATCCCACGCATGGATTCCAGGACCTCCCCGCGGCCAGAACACCGATCGGAACCGTGCTGGATCGATGGCTTCGGATCCAACGCAGGCGTTGACCCGGGAGCGGTGGGGAGATCCCGGGAGAGGAACACAGGCCACGGGTGGCTGGTGCGAGGGGTCGCCCCTGGTCGGGATGGGGTTCGTCACTGAAAACCCGGCTTCTGGCTGGCTGGATCGAGGGGCCTGTGTTTCATTGCCGGTGGATATGAGCGAGCAAATCGACACCCACCAGAAAGCACTCCAGATCAATCTCGACAGCACGAAGTACGGCGTCTTCGCCGAGATCGGGGCGGGTCAGGAGGTGGCCCGCTGGTTCTTCAGGGCTGGAGGCGCGAGCGGCACGATCGCCAAGAGCATCTCCGCCTACGACATGGTCGTGAGCGACGCCATCTACGGCACGGCCTCCCGCTATGTGAGCCAGGAGCGCCTCGAGGCGATGTTGGATCGCGAATACGAGCTGCTGGTGGAACGGCTGGCCTCGACGCGCGGACAGAACACCCGGTTCTTCGTGTTCGCGGACACGGTGGCCGCCCGCAGCTTCAAACGCCGCGACGAGACCCATGGCTGGATGGGCATCCGGTTCCAGATCGAGCCGGGCGCGGAGCCGAGCGACATCATCATGCATGTCCGCATGTGGGATCGCGAGAACCTCCAGCAGCAGGAGGCCCTGGGCATCCTGGGCGTGAACCTCATCCATGCCGCCCTCTACCAGCACTCGAATCCCCAGGCGGTGATCAATGCGCTTCTGGACAACCTGTCGATCAACCGCATCGAGGTCGACATGATCAAGTTCCGCGGGCCGCAGTTCGCCAAGGTGGACAACCGCCTCATCGCGCTGCAGCTCGTGGAGCGTGGGTTGACCAATGCCGCGATGTTCATGCCGTCAGGGGAACTGGTGCAGCCGGCCGACGCCCTGCACAAGAAGTGCATTCTGGTCGAACGCGGGTCCTTCCGTCCCATCACCCGGGTGACGGCCGACATGCTCACCCGGGCCAAGGCCCAGATGGTCCAGGACCCCAACGTGTCCGATCAGGATCTCCTCGTCATGGTGGAGATGACCCTGAAGAACCTCAACGTGGAGGGGAAGATCGACCATCAGGACTTCCTCGACCGGGTGGACCTTCTCCGGACGCTGGGCACCCCGGTGCTCATCTCCAACTACGCCGAGTTCTTCCGCCTCGCGGGCTACCTTTTCCGCTACACCAAGCTGCCGGTCGGAATCGTGATGGGCGTTCCGACGCTCCGGGATCTCTTCGACGAGAAGTACTATGGGGAACTCGACGGCGGCATCCTCGAGTCGTTCGGACGTCTGTTCCGCAACCAGCTCAAGGTCTACTGCTACCCGCTGAAGGACGCCCGGAGCGGCGCCATCATCACGGCGGGCAACCTGCAGGTGTCACCGCACCTGCAGCATCTGTACGACTATCTCCTGCAGAACAAGTTCATCGAGCAGCTCCGGGACATCGACGAGTCGATCATGAGCATCTTCAGCCGTGATGTGCTGAAGGAGATCCAGTCGAACACCCCGGGCTGGGA
>CAZZKQ010000229.1:0-5891 GCA_964654875.1 uncultured Verrucomicrobiota bacterium
GACACCCACGGTCTGCGCTCGACCGCACTCTGCGTCGAGGCAGGCATGCGGCCCGGGATAAGGACGGCAGGGATCGCCGACTGGCCCGGTCGTGGGTTGTTCTATAGCCAAGCGGCTCCCCGCCGCGTCCGATACGCCACCGCCAACGGGATACCCCTGCCCCTCGAGTATTCTGAACTGGATTTTGTGGCCCTGGCGGCACTCGGGATCCGCCGAGGGAACCGACCGATCGAGCTTCGGGAAACCCAGGAGGCAATCCACTTCCGCGAGGGGTTCCGTGAACGCTTCGGCATCCCGGTCCGTACGCCCATCGTCGGGATCAACATCGGGTGCGGAACCGCCGGGGCAGACCGTCGCCGGCCCGACGCCGACCTGGTATGCCGTCTGATCGGATGGCTGCAGGACGTCCACGGCTGCGCCGTGGTGCTCACCGGGGCCCCGTTCGAATCGGAGATCAACCAGCTGCTGCTCGGGCGCCTCTCTGGAAGGCCGGGACCACCCCGGGTGGACGCGGCCGGCACGACCCGTCTCCTTGAGCTGCCGGGACTGATACGCGCCTGCGATCTCTTCATCTCCTCCGATTCCGGCCCGTACCACATCTCGGTCGGCCTCCGGGTGCCGACCGTGGCCCTGTTCAACTTCGAGCATCCGCTGGCGGTGCACCGCCACCCATGGGTGCGCTGCGTGGTTTGCCCGGGGCCGGAAGGGCTTCCCGAGGTCCAGTCGGCCGTGCAGGATCTTCGGGACTCCCACCCGTGGGGGAAGACCACGACCCCATCATGACCCCGTTCACAAGGCGCCTCGTCGGACTGATGTGGCCGCAGAAGAGCCGGCTGGCGCTCGGCATCTCATCCGGGGTCCTTTACGCCGCAGGAAACGCGGCGCTGATGATGGCCGTGAAGCTGACCTGCGACCTGCTCTTCGTGGCTGGATCCGATGGGCCCATGACCCGGCTCTCGCCCACCGTGAAGCGGCTCTGGCCACACCTGGAGGACCTGCTGAATGCCTGGCTTCGCAGCGAATCGACGCCTCTCAGGCTGGCGCTCATCGCCACGATACCCATCGCCATGGGACTCCGACTGGCCGGTTCCTTCGCCAACTTCTACTACATCGCGCGCGCGACCCAGCAGGCGATCCATGAGCTCCGCGTCCAGCTGTTCGATCACGTGCTGCGCCTGCCCGTGGGGTACTTCTCGGCCGCGCGTTCCGGAGACCTGATCTCGAGGATCAACGGGGACACGAACGCGCTCCAGAGCATCCTCCAGAACGCCTTGTCGACCGTGGTGAAGGAACCACTGACCATCGTCTTCCTGCTCGCCTACCTGGTGCTCCTGCAGCCCCGACTCACGCTGATCTCCCTGGTCGTGTTCCCGTTGTGCGTCCTACCCGTCGTGGTCTACGGCCGAAGGGTCCGCAAGGCGGCCCAGGCGATGTCGCTCGGCAGCGCCCAGCTCACCGACACCATGCAGGAGGCCTTCACCGGACAGAGGGTGCTCAAGGCCTACAACCTGGAACCGGAATTCAGCCGACGGTTCTCGAGCACCTCGGCCCATATCGTGCACCAGGTGATGAAGGCGGTCAGGGGCAACGAGACACCGACCGTGCTGGTGGAGTTCGCCGGGGCGCTCGGCGTGGCGTTTGTCTTCCTCTTCGTGCTCCGGAACAACAGGGATGGCACCACGATGACGTCCGGCGACTTCTTCTCGTTCATCGGCGCCGTCTTCCTGCTCTACCAGCCGATCAAGAACCTCAGCCGGTTCTACGGCCAGGCCCAGCAGGCCCGGGCCTCCGTGGAACGCGTCGACGAATTGCTCGGCACCCGTCCGGATATCGGCGACCCCGCGACCCCGCGTCCCGTGGCGGCGGCCGGGGCGGTGGTGGAGTTCGACCGCGTCACCTTCTCCTACGGCGACCGGAACGCCCTGCAGGACGTCCAACTCCGGATCCAACCCGGACATCTCGTGGCCCTGGTCGGTGCCAGTGGAAGTGGCAAGACGACGCTGACCAGCCTCCTGCTCCGCTTCTATGATCCCCAGCAGGGCGCGGTTCGCATCGGGGATGTGGACCTTCGCGAGGTCAGGACCCGGGATCTCCGCGACCAGATCGCGGTCGTCACCCAGGAGACGATCCTCTTCAACGACACGATCCGGGCGAACATCCGCCTGGGCCGACCCGGGGCCACCGATGCCGAGGTCGAGGCCGCGGCCGTCGCCGCACAGGCACACGGGTTCATCCTCGAGAAGCCCGGGGGCTACGACTTCGTGATCGGGGAACGCGGGGCCAGCCTGAGTGGCGGCCAGCGCCAACGCCTCGCCATCGCACGCGCCCTGCTGAGGAATGCACCGATCCTGATCCTCGACGAGGCGACCAGCGCCCTCGACTCCGAGAGCGAGCGGGCGGTCCAGATCGCCCTCGAGACCCTGATGCGCGGCCGGACCACGCTGTGCGTCGCCCACCGGCTGTCCACCATCCAGCATGCGGACCTCATCGTCGTGATGGACCAGGGCCGGATCGCGGAACGGGGACAGCATGAGGAACTGCTGGCGGCCAACGGCACCTATGCCCGGCTGCATGCCCTGCAGTTCCGCGCATGACCCGCCGAACCCGGTGTTGATTTTGAAACCCAGCGGATGTCCTCTCTGACCGCTCCGTCCGATTCCTCCAATGAAACGCATTGAAGCCATCATCAAGCCGTTCCGCCTCGACGACGTGAAGAATGCCCTCCATGAGGCGGGTCTCGTCGGAATGACCGTCTCCGAGGTCAAGGGCTTCGGCCGCCAGAAGGGTCACACCGAGATCTACCGGGGATCCGAGTACACCGTGGATTTCCTGCCAAAGCTGAAGGTCGACCTGGTGGTGCCCGACGCCCAGGTCCAGACCGCGGTCAACGCCATCGTCAAGGCGGCCAAGACGGGCAAGATCGGGGACGGCAAGATCTTCGTCTCGCACATCGAGGAAGCCATCCGGATCCGCACCGAGGAACGCGGCGACCAGGCGGTCTGATCACGACCCGGGTCACTGTCCCACTCGGACCCTGTAGAACCTGGGCGCATCACCCGGAGAGGGGTCCTCGAACGCCGAGACCGGACCGTCCGGAACCACGCTGCCCAGCAGGGCCCATCCGGAACCGGCCCCACCACTGACCTCGACCCGGTTCTCGATGCCCGGAACCGAGGTCCACTGCAGCCCCGGACGCCCGTCCAAACGGGGTTGCACCCGGAGCGGCAGCTCGACCACCTCGATGAACAGCAGGTTGTCGAACACCTCCGGATACGAGGAGATCTTCCGCAGGGTCGGGAAGGCGGGAGGATTGGGCCGGAAATCAAAGGGAAACCCGGTCCCAACGAGGTTGTAGAGCCGGTTGGTGGGCTGGGGATCCAGCCAGGTGAAGGTGTTGAAGACCGAGAGGGAGTTGGTGTTGTTCAGGACCCTTCCGAACACCGTGAAACCGCCGTTCTGGTTGTCGAGGTTCTCCGAGTTGTCGGCGAGGTTGATGAACCATTCGGACGACGCGGAGTTCACGTCGCCACCAACCTTCGCCATGGCGAGGGTCCCGATCGTGTTGCTGATGCGGGGTCCGACATGGAACTCGTTCGTGATCCTCCCGTAGTCGGGGATGTCGACGAAGGCGACGTTGGTCGTGCCCCGATTCGTCACCCCGAAGCCGCCGGCCTGGACCATGAAGCCGGACACGATGCGGTGGGAGAACATGTTGGTCCACCGTCCCTCCCGGACGTACCTGAGGAAGTTCTGGACCGTCACCGGCCGGTCCTCGTCGAACAGCTCGACCACGAGGTCCCCGAGCGCCGTGCGGACCTGCACCAGCGAGCCTGCACGGGCAGGGATGGCGGCCATGCAGAGGAGGATCAGGCCGAGGGCGAGCACCTTCATGATCACGACACTGCCGAGGCTCCCGCGGTCGGGCAAGCGGCCGATGCCCCACTCATCCAGGGTCCGCCTCCCGCTCCGCATGTCGGATGTCCCGAGCCTCGTAGAGATACACGACATCCTCGGCGATGTTCTTGGCGTGGTCGGCGATCCGTTCGAGGGCCTTGCTGATGGTCATCAGATGCAGACACCGGGTCGTGGTCGCCGGCGACTCGATCATGAAGCTCGCCAGCTCCCGGTAGAGCTGGCGGTTCAGGGCGTCGACCTCCTTGTCCCGGGGAATGACGCCACGGGCCTTGGCCGTGTCCCGGCTCACGAAGGCGTCCAGGGCATCCCGGAGCATCGCCAGGGCCATGTCGGCCATCCGGGGGATGTCGACATAGGGCTTGAGCTGGGGCTCGCGTCCGAGCTCGATCGAGCGCCGCGCGATGGTGGTGGCCTCGTCCCCCACCCGCTCGAGGTCCCGGGCGATCTTGGTGGCGCTGACGATGAGCCTGAGCTGTGTGGCGAGGGGCGCCTTGGCCAGGAGCAGGATCGCCTGCTCGTCGATCTCCTTCTCGAGCTGGTCGATCTGGTCGTCGTTCACCTTCACCCCGCGGGCCAGCTCGTCGTCGCGCTCCACGAGCGCCCGGATCGCGTTCCGGACGGAGGCCTCGGCCCGACTCGCCATTGAAAGCAGCCGGTCCTTCAACGCCTGGATTTCCTGGTCGAAATGGTTCATCGCTCAGACTTCCCCTCTCACCCGAATCGCCCCGTCACATAGTCCTCCGTCCGCTGATCCCGAGGATGGGTGAAGATCCTCGCGGTCCGGTCGAATTCCACCACCTCCCCGAGGTAGAGGAACGCGGTCCGATCCGAGATCCGGGCGGCCTGCTGCATGTTGTGGGTCACGATGACGATGGTGTAGTCCCGACGGAGCTCGAGGATCAGCTCCTCGATCCGCATCGTGGCGATCGGATCCAGGGCCGAGGCCGGCTCGTCCATCAGGAGGATCCTTGGCCGGACGGCGATCGCACGCGCGATGCACAGCCGCTGCTGCTGCCCGCCGGAGAGCTCCAGGGCATTGCGGTCCAACCGATCCTTCACCTCATCCCACAGCGCAGCCGCCCGGAGGGATTCCTCCACGATCCGGTCCTGCTCCGACCGGTTGCGGAGTCCCTGGAGCCTCAACCCATAGGCCATGTTGGCCCGGATCGACATCGGGAACGGATTCGACCGCTGGAAGACCATGCCGACCCGCTTGCGCAGTCCGATGACGTCGACCCCGTCGCCGAGGATGTCCTGTCCCCCCACCCTGCATTGACCCATGACACGAACCCCGGGGATGAGGTCATTCATCCGATTGAAGCATCGCAGCAGGGTGGACTTGCCGCAGCCGGAAGGCCCGATGAGGGCCGTGACCTGGCGTTCGGGAATCGAGAGGGACACATCCCTCAGGGCCGGTGCCTCGCCATAGTAGAGACACAGATCCTCGGTCTCGATCACCGGCGGGGAGGTCCTCGAGGGGGATCCGGTCTCCCCGGCATCCTCGGCAGGAACCGGTCTGGCTGTGGGGGTGTCCATGGTCCTGGGTCTCAGACAGCCTCCCGCAGCTTCCTTCTCATGCGGCTCCGGAGAACGATTGCGCCGACATTCAGGGCCAGGGTCAGAACCAGCAGGGCCAGGACCGTGGCATAGAGGATCGGGGCGGTCTGGTCGACATTCGGCGACTGCGTGGCGAGGACGTAGACATGGTATCCCAGGTCCATGAACTGGTCCGTCAGCCGGCCCGGGAGCTCGGCCGTGTAGTAGGCCGCCCCGGTGAAGAGGATCGGCGCCACCTCGCCCGCGGCCCGACCCACCGCGAGGATCCCGCCGGTGAGGATTCCCGGCAACGCCCGGGGCAGCACGATCCGCCAGATCGTCTCCAGCTTCGTCGCGCCCAGGGCCAGGCTGGCCTCCCGGAGCCCCGACGGTATCGAACGCAGCGATTCCTCGGTGGCGACGATGACGACCGGGAGCGT
>CAZZKQ010000230.1:0-5858 GCA_964654875.1 uncultured Verrucomicrobiota bacterium
GCGCTTCGTGGTCGTGCCCCGCAGCCGAGGTCAGCAGCTCAAGGATCAGGCCCAGCTCGATGGATGGCTCCGCGACGGCTCGGCCGCCCATGTTGAGTCGCTCTGCGCGTGGTCGTGAGATCCGGGCGTCCACCGTCGCCGAACGCATGAGGGGGTTCCCGGTCATCGCGTTCCTGATCGCGGCGTCCAGTCTGGCCATGGCCGGCGATGATCCCGCGAGTCCACTTCGTCCCGCCCGGGTCGAGACGCGACAGGGGCACTCGGTTTTCCGGATCACGCCGCGGCTCTATTCGGGTGCCCAACCCGAGGGGGACGCAGCCTTTGCGGATTTGGCACGGATGGGTGTCCGAACTCTGGTCAGCGTCGATGGAGCCTGCCCGGATGTCGTCGCCGCGCGGCGGCACGGACTCCGGTACGTCCACCTGCCCATTGGTTACGACGGCATCTCCACTCGGCGGGTGGCTCAGTTGGTGAAAGCCATCGCGGACCTGCCAACGCCGCTCTACGTCCATTGTCACCATGGACAGCATCGAGGTCCTGCCGCCGTGGCGGTGATGGCCATGGCCCGCGAGGGTTGGTCCTCGGAGCAGGCTGTGGCCTGGATGCGAGAGGCGGGTACGTCCACGAACTATCCGGGCCTCTATGGCCTGGTCCGACAGTTCCGGTGTCCGGACGCCCAACAGATCCATGCTGCCGGGGAGTTGCCGGAGACAGCAGTCGTCCCGGATCGGGTGACCGCGATGGTCGAAATCGATGCTCGCTGGAGTCGGCTCAAGGCGTGGCAACAACGAGCGTGGAAGCCGGTTTCAGGCGATGCCATGCCCACACTCCACCAGGACGCCCTGCAGCTCTGGGAGTCCTTGCATGAGCTGGGACGACGGGAAGCGACACAGCCCCTGTCTGCGGACTACCGACGACGTCATGCGCTGTCCGAGGAACGAGCGAGGGCATTTCTCGATGAGACGGCGGAGCCGGAGCCACGGTGGGTTGACCGTCTGGATGGCCTGGTCCGTCGACTGGGCGAGACCTGCACCGGGTGCCATCGTGAGCATCGTGACTGAAGCGGAGGCCGGCTTTTGACCTTCCCCGACGGGGATCGGGTCCTAGCATCCGCCTCATGATTCCCTGGAAGGACTCCTCGACGGCTTCGTCGTGCATCACGGGCTTCATGCATCGGGCCGCCTGGGTCCTTTCCGCCTTGTCCGTCGGCACTGTCGCGCTGATGGCGGTGGATCGAGCGGACCGATCCCTGCCAGAACAGTGGCGCCGGGAACGCCGGATCATCGATCTCCACCAGCACGTCGAAGGGACCGAGGAACGTCTGCAACGATGGCTGCGCATCATGGACCGGGTCGGGGTCGGGGTCGGCGTGAACCTCAGTGGCGGCACCGTCACGTCCAAGCCCGGCGAGACCTCCGCTTTCGAGCGGACCCGTGCCCTCACGGAACGCATCGCTCCAGGACGTGCGGTGCTCCACTTCAATCTCGACTACGCCGGATGGGACGCGCCGGACTTCGGCGAGCGGGCCGTCCAGCAGGTCGAACGCGCCCATGCCCTCGGGGCCTCGGGACTGAAGGAGTTCAAGCGGCTTGGTCTGTTTCTCAGGGATGGATCCGGTCGGCTGATCCGGATCGACGACCCGAAGCTCGATGGGGTCTGGCGTCGCTGCGGCGAGCTGGGGCTGCCGGTGAGCGTCCACGTTGCCGATCCGCGCGCGTTCTGGCTGCCCTACACCCAGCAGAACGAGCGGTGGAAGGAGCTGAAGGACCACAGGAACTGGTGGTTCGGCGATCCTGACCAGTTCCCGTCCCGGACCGAACTCCTCGCGGCACTCGAGCGGGTCATCACGCGACACCCGGGCACGACCTTCGTCTGTGTCCACTTCGCCAACAACGCGGAGGATCTGGACTGGGTGGATCGCCAACTCGATGCCCACCCGAACATGTTCGCCGACCTCGCGGCGCGGATCCCGGAGCTCGGTCGACATGACCCCGCGCGGACGCGGGCGCTGTTCACCAAGCACCAGGATCGCATCCTGTTCGCGACCGACTTCCAGGTCTATGACCGGCTCATCCTGGGTTCCTCGGGGGACGGGGAACGGCCGACCGATGACGAGGCCGTTGCGTTCTTCGAGAAGGAATGGCGGTGGCTGGAGACCCACGACCGGGACTGGCCGCACATGACGCCCATCCAGGGGGACTGGACGATCAGCTCGATCGGACTGCCCCCGCCGGTCCTGAGGAAGGTCTACTTTGACAACGCCCGGCGTCTTCTCGTGAGGTCTCTTCCGTTCACGATCCTCCGGGCGAAGCGGATCGACCGTGACTTCCGGCCGGATGGACGTCTCAGCGACCGGGAATGGGCTTTGGCGGAACCTTTTCCGCTGGAGCAGGAATCGGTCGATGGGCGGGTGCGGGCGGAACTGAGCACCACCTGTCGGGTGCTGTGGTCCGATCGCTTTCTGTACCTTTCCTACGAATGTCCCTTCACGACCCTGACGGATTTCGGCAAGGCCCGTCCTGGTGAACGTTTGGACAAAGGGGCCTCGCTGTGGGATCGCGATGTCGTGGAGTTCTTCTGTGCCCCGGATCCCGCGAGACGGACCGAGTACACGGAGTACGAGTGGTCCCCGAACAACGAAGGTCTCGACCTTCGGATCCGTCGTCCGGACTTCGACTTCCCGTGGGCCAGCGGCATGGAATGGAAGGTCCGGGTCGACCGACGCGGGAAGATCTGGCGGTGCGAGGCGCGGATCCCGCTCGAGTCCTTGAGTGGGACGCGTCCGGTTGTGGGGACCCGGTGGCGGGCGAATCTCTATCGCATCGACCGCGCGAACCGGGCCTTCCTGGCCTCGAACCCGCTGCTCACGGGCAGCTTCCACACGCCCGAACGGTTCGGGTGGCTGGAATTCACCCGTTAGCGGACCGGTGCGATTGGTCCGACGGTGGGAGAGCCTGTCTAGGCCTTGCCGCCTGCGGATTTCGCAGCGGGAGACTGCAGTCGGTTGAGCGCGCTCAGGACCGCCTTCATCGAGGCGAGCTGGATGTTGGTGTCGACCCCGGCACCCCAGCGGGCCTGTCCATCGCTGGTACGGATCTGGATGTAGGCGATGGCACTCGCCTCGGTGCCGGCGCTGAGGGCGTGCTGCTTGAACGAGACGACTTCGAAGGCCGGGGCACCGGCCCCGACCAAGGCGGCCACGAAGGCGGCGATCGGCCCGTTGCCCTCGCCCGAGATCATCGATTCTTGGCCGTTGTGGCGGACCGAGGCGCGGCATCGGAAGACCTTCTCCACGCCGTCGGCATGGAAGTGGTGCAGTTCCCAGGGTGAGTTCGGCTCGATGTACTCGCGCCAGAACAAGGCGCGCAGCTCCTCGCCCTTCACCTCGCGACCCAGGGCGTCGACCCAGTCGTTGGCGATGGGGCCGAACTCCCGCTGCAGTTCCTTGGGCAGTTCGATCCCGAACTCGCTCTCGAGCAGGTACGCGACACCGCCCTTGCCGGATTGGCTGTTGACCCGGATGACCTCGCGGTACTCCCGGCCGATGTCGGCGGGATCGATCGTGAGATAGGGGACATCCCAGTGCGGGCGACCGCCGTCGGCCCACTCGGCCAGGCCCTTCTTGATGGCGTCCTGGTGGGATCCGCTGAAGGCCGTGAAGACGAGTTCGCCGGCGTAGGGATGGCGGGGCGGGACCGTCATGCCGGTGCAGCGTTCGTAGACCTCGCGGATGGCGTTGAGGTCGCCGAGGTCGAGCTTCGGATCGATCCCGTGCATGTAGAGGTTGAGGGCGACCGTGACGATGTCGAGGTTTCCGGTCCGCTCCCCGTTGCCGAAGAGCGTGCCCTCGACGCGGTCGGCGCCCGCGAGGAGGCCCAGTTCCGTCGCGGCGACGCCGGTGGAGCGGTCGTTGTGGGTATGGAGGCTGACCGTCAGGGCCTCGCGGTCCTTGATGTGGGTGCAGATCCACTCGATCTGGTCCGCATACACGTTCGGCATCGCGACCTCCACGGTGTCGGGGAGGTTGAGGATCATCCGTCGCTCTGGCGTGGGGCGCCACACGTCCATGACGGCCTCGGAGATCTCCTTCGCGAACTCGACCTCGGTCGCGCTGAAGCTTTCGGGCGAGTACTGCAGCCGGACGTCCGTGCCCGCGAGACGGGGCAGGCGTTCCTGGATCCAGCGGGCACCCTGGACGGCGATCGCCTTGATCTCGTCCTTCGACTTCCCGAACACGACACGTCGTTGGGCGGGAGAGGTGGAATTGTAGAGGTGGATGATGACCCGCTTGGCACCGACGAGGGACTGGACGGTCCGTTCAATGAGATCCTCCCGGGCCTGGACCAGCACCTGGATGGAGACGTCGTCCGGGATGCGGTTCTCCTCGATGAGGCGGCGGTTGAAGGCGAACTCGGTGTTGGAGGCCGAGGGGAAGCCGACCTCGATCTCCTTGAACCCGCAGGCGACGAGCGCCTGGAACAGCTCGAGCTTCTGGGCGACGTTCATGGGAATCGCGAGCGCCTGGTTCCCGTCGCGGAGGTCGACGCTGCACCAGATGGGGGCGTGGGTGAGATGACGTCCGGGCCACTGACGATGGGGCAGGTCGATCAGCGGAAAGGGTCGGTACTTGGTTGCGGGATTCTTCAGCATGGCGATGTCGTGTCGGATGGCCGGCCGTGCGTCGGGGCGATGTTGGTGCAAAAACAAAAACCCCAGCGCCGGAGTGCGGCGATGGGGTTGAAAGCGGGCATGACCCTCACCGGACCCCGGACGCCATCCTGCGGGCAAGCCCCGAGAGGGCCCGCAGGCGGGGCGTAAGTCGGAATCCCGGACGACGGATCATGTCGAAGGATGTATCGGCGGCCCTCATTGCGGGCAAGTCTGATTCCTGGGGCGGCACGGGTAGCAGAGGGGATCCGTACCTCTGTTTGAGGTCCATTCCCAGCGGGCTCACCCTCCTGCATTCCACGCCCCGATGGCGCCCTTGCCGGGGGCCTTCGCGATGGGTTCCGTGGTCGGATCACTCAGTGAGTTGAGCACTGCCTCGGCCCGGGTCTGCCCCGGATCGTGGAGATGGCGAAGCGCCTTCCGGAATGCGGCGAGGCGGAAGTCCGCGTCCCCGTCGCCGCGCTCCACGCGGTCGAGGAACGCCGCGAGCTCAATGAGCTTGCACCGCGCATCCATGAAGTAGAGATCCAGCACCTGTTGCCGTGTCATGGGGTGACCTTGGAAGTCCGGTCGGGGAGCCGCAAGTGCCGGGTTGCCTGGGGCTGCCAGCGGAGGGGTCCCGTCCTGGATCCCCCTTCCATCGATGGCCACCTTGGACTGGCCGCGCAGGGGCCGTGGAGCGTGTCGTCGTGTTCTTCGTCCAACCGGCGATGGGTACTGGGCAAGGTTTGATTCCAGAGCGGAGGGCAGCTCGATTCACGACAAAGGTCGTGACCTGGCATCTCAATGAAGCACATCCGGGACGCGTTCTTGCATCACGGGTCCTGCAGGAAAGTTCCAGGCTGGGGACAGGTTGCTGGGTGGGTGGCGTTGAAGGATGGATGAAGCCGTTGCTGGACATGGGGCGGTTGTTTGGTAGGTAACGGTCATGCGAATCCTCATGGCTGCGATGGTGGCGAGTCTCGGAATGGTCGGTGTCCATGCCGCGGATCACCACAATGGGACGAAGACTCAGACGACCTCCGGAGGAAAATATGCAGTCCCCGTGACCACCGGAGGCGGCGGCCATCACCATCAGTCGACAGGTGCAAGCGGCCCCGCGCAGGGGGTGGATTACCGCAATTCCCAACAGGTGCTTTTCAAGTGGATCAAACCCGGGACCTTCGAGATGGGCAGTCCTTCAAGTGAGC
>CAZZKQ010000231.1:0-5832 GCA_964654875.1 uncultured Verrucomicrobiota bacterium
AGGGCCGGGACCGCGGTTCCGTGTCCGGCGATGGCCAGGACACCTCCCAGGGTGAGAGCCCCAGGTGCCGGAGTCGCCGTCATCCCGAGACCCGCCTTCTCCAGTCCCTCCAGCAGGGTCTGCATCAGGATGCCGCACTGCGCCGTGACCGTGGGCGGCGAGACTGTCGTGTCGATCGACATCGCCGTCAGGTGCTCCCGGGTGTCGAGCAGGATGACCTTCGTGTCACAGGTCGTGCCCGGATCGACCAGGATCGGGATCCAGGAGTGGCCACTGCCCCGGGCGCGGATGCGGTAACCCGCGGCGGCGGCCCAGTTGACAATCAACACCACTTCCTCGGGCGTCTTCGGCACCGCGGTCCAGACGGCGTCGAGGACGATCTCCTCGGACCAGTTCTTGAACGCCTGGAGGAAGACCGGAATGGAGCCCGGGAATCCAGGCGGCGGCGAACAGGGGGCAGCGGGGTCACCGGCGAAGACCCTGTGGACCGGTGTCCACGTGAGCAGTCCCGCTCCCGCGAGGCGGAGGAAGTCGCGACGGCTGGAGGTGATGTCGGCGCGGGCGGCAGTGGGGGTTCGGATCTCGGTGGACATCGTGCATCACAAAAAAAACGACAGGATACGGACAGCGGAGTCAACCCTCGAGGGAAACAGGGACCGTCGATTGGAAGCCCGCACGCCGCACCGAAGGCACTGCATCACCCACCGTTCGGGCACCTACCGTGCCGGGCTCCGACACGATCCACTCCAGAAACGAAAAAGCCCCCTCCCGACCGGGAGGGGGCTTGAATCGAGTGTGACCGGATTACTGCTTCACGCGGTAGAACTTCGCTCCCGTGTCAGCAGGAACGGTGTACGGCGATGCCGCACCCGGGATGTCGCCATAGGGCCCGGCGAGTGTCGCCGACTCCTGGAGGACGCCACCGTCGTAGGTGATGACCGAGCCGTTGATCGTGATCGTGGGATCGACGGCGGTGCCCACGAAGCTGACCTTGTTCATGCCCGCGGTGAAGATCGCGCCGACTTCGAGCGGGGTGAGAGCACGCCGCCAGATGCCGAGATCATCGATGTTGCCGGCGCCGGACTCCTGGTAGAGGCCGGAGGGATCCTGACCGATGGTGGCCGGGAGTCCGGTGTCGATGTCCTGGGCGGCGGCCGTGGAGGTGCCACTCTGCTTGAACGCCTTCGCGAGGGAACCGTCGAGGTAGACCGCCACCTGCGACTTGCGATCGAACACATAGGCGAGGTGGTGCCAGCCGCCATCGTTGATGCTGCTGACCTCGCCATAGTAGCCGGCGCCCGCGCTGTTCTTGTCGAACAGGGTCACCGCCCAGCCGCCGTAGTTGACCGGGGCCGGATCAGGCTCCGAGCCGCTCCCGATGCCGTAGCCGTAGGCCGGGGCAAGGGAGATGCCGGGGTTGAAGTTCGCGTTCTGGGCCGTGCAGAAGAACGGCAGATCGCCGCCGATGTAGTCCTGCGGCAGCTTGATCCAGAACGCGATCGTGAAGTTCACGTTCGAGCCGAACTGGAGGTCGGGTCGGACACCCAGGGTCACGTACGTGGTGTTGGTGGTCGTCGTCACGCCCGCGGTCGGGGAGGGCTCGCCAAAGTCCGACTTGTAGTCGAGCGACAGGCCGATCTTCCCATCCAGGAACCCCGCCACCGTGATGTTGCTGCTGGTGCTGGTCTGACGGATGGCGGTGCCGTTGTTGCCACGACCCGTCGCATCGATGAGGGATCCGTCGAACGGCAGGTGCAGCACGAGGCCGGGGATGTTCGGCGGGGTGCTTGGAGCCGGCAGGACGAGGAGCCGGGCGGTGTCGCTGGTGACCGCACCGGCGCCGTTGGACACCTTGACGGTGTAGTTCGCGGCGTCGGCCGGGGTCAGACCCGTGATCGTGTAGCGCGCCGAGGTCGCTCCGGCGATGTCGACCCCGTTCTTCTGCCACTGGTAGGCCAGAGGAATGGACCCGTAGGCGTTCACCGCCAGCGTCGCATTCAGCGTCGTGTAGTTGGTGACCGAGGTCGGCTGGATAGAGATCTTGGGTGCCGTGTTGTTGCCGTAGATCGAGGCGTAGTGGGCGAGGATGGTCTCCTCGGTCAGGGCCGTGCCATAGATGGCCACCTCGTCGATCAGACCGTTGAAGGTGGCATTGTACGCCGGCGAGTTGCCCAGACGCTTGGAGCCGATGGAGACCGGCGAGGTGGAGGCCCGGAGACCCCCGTTCTCGGCCGGACGTCCGGAGCCGCTGCCCGAGAGCTGTCCATCGACGTAGATCCGGATCTGCGGGGCCTCCGACACCGTCTGGTCATAGACACCGACGATATGCTGCCAGGTGCCGTTGGGTCCGACCTCGGCCTCGGCGGAGTACACGCTGTTGTTGTTGCCGCGGGTCATCAGGCGGTACTTGCCATTGACGACGTCGAGGGCGAACTGCTCATTGGCCGTCGTTCCATCGGCACCGGTTCCCTTGGCCACCAGCGAGGTCTCGTCCGCGAGCCCCTCGGGCGCCTTGGCCCAGCACTCGATGGTGAACGAGACATTGGTGCCCTGGAAGTTGATCGCCGTGCCGCTGAGCTGCCCGACGTAGCTGTTCTCACCGCTGAACAGGGCGGCGCGATCGCCGTCGAGCGGCGAGTAGCCCTCCTGGCCGAGGGTGACCTTGGAGTACACACCGTTGTTGTAGCCGGCGTAGTCATAGGCGGTGGTCCCGGCCGTCTCGTTCAGGCGCCAGTAGGCGATGGGCGAGCTGGCGATGACGGCGGCCGGGTACTGCTTCGGAGCCGCGAGGACTGTGAGGACAGCGGCGGCGCTCGGGGCGGAACCGGCCTCGTTGGAAGCCACACAGGTGTAGCTGGCGCCGTTGTTCGCGACAGTCGCCGTCGTGGTATAGGTCGCCGTGGTGGCTCCCTCGATGTTCACGCCATTGAGCTGCCACTGGTAGGTCTGGGGCTTGGTGCCACCGGTCTCCACGGAAAGCGTGAAGGATCCACCATCGAAGCGTGCCACCGAGAGGGGCTGCTTCGTCACGATCGGCTTGGCAACCTTGATGTCGAGCTTCACGGAGTCGGTGGTCGATCCGTTGGGATTGGTGACCGTCACGGAATAGGTCGGAGTGCCGGCCTGCAGGTCCGTGAGCTTGAGGGACGGACCCGTCTCGCTGAGCGGTTTTCCATCCACGCTCCAGGAATAGGTCAGCGGCTCGGTGCCATCGGCCACGACGTTGAGGGTGATCGAGTCGCCCTTGTACAGGGTGGGCCAGACGGCGCCGAGGTACCCGGTCGGAGAGGAGATCGACCTCGTGATGACCGGCGACACCTTGGCCGCCAGGTAGAGCTGGAGGACCTCGGCGGAGGTGAGGGCGCGATTCCAGATCGCGGGCTCGTCGATCCCGCCCTGGAAGTAGGTGCTCAGACCGCCGATGACCTCAAAGGCGCCGCCCGTGACGGCATCCGCCTGGGCGCCGATCGCCCAGCCGTTCTCGGTAACGATCGCGCCATTGGCCGACTCCAGGGAACCAATCTCTTGGCCATTGCGATACAGGGTCCACTTGCCGTTCCCGTAGGTTCCGGCGAGGAAGACCCAGTTCCCCAGGTCACCCTGGGGCATGGGCACCACGACGGAATCGTAGTAGTTTGCCCCGTCGGTCACGCCGATCTCGTAGTTGTTGGTGTTGCCGTAGCCCGCGTTGGCGTCGCTCCGGGAGAGACGGAGAAACACCTCGGCGTTCTTTCCATCCCAGCCGCGGGCGATGATGTCACGGTAGAAGTTCTTCGCAGTCGGCTTGATCCAGGCCGCCAACGTGATGTCGCCCTTGATGTCCAGTCCCGCCGAGGTGCCCACGCTGACGTAGCCATTGGCACCGTCGAGGTCGAGGGCCTTGTTGTCGGCACCGAGACCGGCGTAGCCCGGACCCGCCTGACCGGTCAGCCCACCCCATTCCACGAGACCATCCGCCTCGGCCCCGGCGCTGCCGGAGTTCTTGACGGTCGGAAGCGTGGCAGGATCGGGAGGCGTGACCGCCGCGTCATCCAGCGGCCAGTAGCCGGTCGGATTGTCCGACAGGATGAGGGTCTTGTAGCCTGTGGGATTGGCGCTCGCCGCGGTGAAGTGGGCCTTCACCTGGTCGGCGGTCAGCCCATAGGAGTAGTGGGCGACCTCGTCGACCCAGCCGTCGAAGCCACGGTTTCCGGAGACACCGCCCGCGGAGCTTGCGGGATAGTCGGTGATCGACCCGTTGAATCCGGTGCCCCCCAGGCGGAAGGGCATCTGGAAGTTGGGGGCGATCGCATTGATCTCGGCCGCGGTCAGGACCTTCGTGCCACCAACCTCGCCGTTGATGTAGACGTAGGTCTGGGCGCCATCATAGACGCAGACCACATGGCTCCACTGGCCCTTGACGACGTTCAGAGCCGGCTTGGAGCCATTGTCGGTGTTGCCGACGTAGCCTGCGGTGTTGCCCATGCGGAATTGGATGCGACCCGCGTTGTTGACATAGATCAGATAGCCCGAGCGGTTTGAGGCGGCGAAGTCACCCGAGATGGAGGACATCACGGCCATGCCGTTGGCATCGCTCCCGAGCTCGTTGGGCTTGAGCCACAGTTCGATGGAGAAGGGCCCGCGCTTGTTGAGGGCGGGGTTGAAGGGGACGTCGATCTTCGACCCGCAGTAGGCCACGACCACGCCGGGATTGTTGAGGCGGAGACCGTTGTTGACGATGCCAGGCTGGCCTTTCTCGGCGTTGGAGATCACCAGTCCGTCCAGCACGGAACCAAGGGTCGAGGCATTCACGACCTTGTTCTGGGCGGGAGCGGCGGCGGTTTCATTGAGACGCCAGTAGGCCACCGGATTCAGGGCCTGCACGGCGGTGGAGTAGTCCGATTGCGCGAGGGCAGTCGACGCCACCAGGGTGGCGAGAATGCCGCCCAGCACCGGACGGGATGTGTGTGTGGTTTTCATTCTAGTGGTTGGTTCCGAAGGGACTGCAAAAGGGTTCAAGCGAACAGGGGTCCAGAGGACCCCTGTTGTTGCGGTTCCATTGTCTCAAGGCGCGCCGGGCACCCACTTGACCGGCCGGGTGGACCGCTGCTGGAGCCAGGCGATGTCCCGGTTCCGGGGCGACGGCATGTCCGAGGTCCGCCCCGTCTTTCCGATCAACAGCGGCGGCATCGTCCGCTGGTCAAGCCACTTCTTGATCTCGGAGTGGCCGTCGGCGAAAGAGAATCCACCGGCCCGGTTGTGGTAGGACCCGGGGAGGTCCATCGTGAACTTGTAGAGGCCCGGGTTGCTCGGGGAGAAGCCGTCCATGTGGGTCATGAAGTTGCCCCAGTTGATCGAGTCTTCGCGCTGGTCCATGAAGATCCAGGTGTCCACTGGACCGGGAGCCACGTTCTGGTTGTTGACCTCGGAAAGCTTCAGGTAGATGCGATTGGCCTCGACCACCCCCATCCCCCCGCCGTCGCCTGCGAATCCGCCCAGATAGAGGTTCATCGACATCGAACGGACCCGCGGTTTTTTGACCCCATTGACGGTCACGGAGCTCCGGTCGGCAGGACAGCGGTAGATCCCAGGCGCCTGGTTGTATTTCCAGAGCGGTCTCTGGGTGATGTCGGCATTGACGTCCCAGTTCTTGGGATTCGCGCTGAAATCCATCTCGGTCTGGGTCCACGCGTAGGCATTCTGGGGGTCGCGATCGTTGCCCGAGTGGCTGGCGTAGACGATGCGGTCCTGGTTGTCCTCGGCGTACATGCGCCAGGCCAGCGTCAGCTGGCGATGATTGGACATGCACTGCAGACCCTGCGCCTTGAGCTTGGCCTTCCCGAGGGCCGGAAG
>CAZZKQ010000232.1:0-5805 GCA_964654875.1 uncultured Verrucomicrobiota bacterium
ACACCAGGGTCGGCAGAAGGTCCAGATGGCTGGTGAGGACCTCGCTGGTGCCGGCCTGAAAATCAGGGTGCACCACGATGAAGGGCACCTTGGCGTTCTGTTCATAGGCAAACGGTCCCTTGCCCCGAAGGCCGCCATGCGCGCCGCCCATCTCTCCATGATCCGCGGTGAGGATCACGATCGTGTTCCGCCAGAGATCCTGTTCGTCCATGATGTCCACGATCTGCTGCAGGGCCGTGTCGTTGTCCCGGATCATGTTCAGGTACTGGCTGTAGAACCGCCGCCACATGTCGGGCCGATCGGACGGAATCCAACCCAGGGCGTCCGACCACCCCTTGTTGTACTCGGCGAGGGCCCCAGGCATGCCGGGGGCCGACAGGTTCTCCCGGAGGCTCGGGGGCAGTGGAAACTCCCACTCCTTCCGGTAGAGCACGTTGGCTGGAGTTGCACTCAGCGTGAGCGGAGCCTTCGGTTTCTGGATCCGCTCCCCGGGCGGATTGACGTCCGCGAACATGATGTCGTGGGGGTTCAGGAAGCTCGCCACCATGAAGAACGGCTTCTTCTTGTCCGGACCGCCATCGACCGCCCCCCGACGCAGCCACTGGACCGCCTCGGCGGCGATCATGGCATCGTTCTGGTAGCCGGAGCTGGGACGGCTCCCGACATCGCCTGTGGCGGCGAAGTGGTCGAATCCGTACGACCGCAGCCTGCGACTGTAGTTGACGGTGTCCTTGGTGTGGATGAGGTCCCGGGTCATCTCGAACTTCCCGAAGTAGGCGGTCGAGTACCCCAGCTGCTTCAGGACCGAACCCATGTTGGGGAGGCGGGGGTTCAGGTTTGGGACATAGGGATACTCCATCTGGTCGAAGACCCCGGTGCGCTGGGGCGGGAGCCCCGTGAGGAAGGCAGCCCTCGAGGGGGAGCACATGGCCGCGGCGGCGTAGTGGTTTCGGAACACAACACCCCGACGGGCCAATGCCTGACGGGCGGGTGTCTGATACCCTGCGGCAGGGATCAGGTTTGCCTGCTCCTGATCGCAGATGATGAAGAGGATGTTGTACGGCGGCGCGGCGTGGAGGGTTGCCAGCCCGGAGGCGAGGACGGCGAGAAGACCGATCAGGGGACGACAAAGGGGGAGCCGCATTGGTGGGGAGGATTGGGGATCTGGGAACCGGATTGGCCGGAAGCCTGGAGTCCACGGAAGGAGACCGATGGTCGGGGCGGTGAGATTTGAACTCACGACCTTCTGAACCCCATTCAGACGCGCTACCAAGCTACGCTACGCCCCGACCAAAGTGCCCCGAAGGGCGGCGGGATACTAGGCGTGGACGACCCCGGTTCAACGGTTTTCTTCCTCCAACAAGTCCCAAGAATACCGGACACTATCGCCGCCACTACGGTCCCGATCTGCC
Source organism: uncultured Verrucomicrobiota bacterium (assembly GCA_964654875.1). Lineage (GTDB taxonomy): Bacteria > Verrucomicrobiota > Verrucomicrobiia > Limisphaerales > UBA9464 > UBA9464. The sequence continues at coordinate 1,413 of CAZZKQ010000232.1, forward strand.
GGTGGTGACCCAACCGGCAAGGGGAAACCCATCCAGGCCATGCCCGCATTTGTTCTGATGGCTTGTGCCGCCCTGTTCATCGCGGGGTTTGTCCTGGTCACGCGGTCCGCCTGCCTGATCTGGGGTTGCCTGAGGGCATCCCGCTGGCCCACCGCCACGGCGACACTCCTCTGGGTCGCTGATCAGGACGTCTCCGGGCCAGAGGACACGAACCACCGAATCCGGGTGTGTTATACCTTTGAAGTCGGCGGGAAACGCCACGAGGGAACCGTCATCCATCCCTGCTACGCCGGCGGATCGCGTTTTGGGGCGGCACATTCGGAGTTGCTGACGGTGCTGCAACCAGGCCGGCGTGTCCGGGTCCGCTACAACCCAGACCAGCCAGACCAATCCATGCTGGTGGCAGGCTTTCATCTCCGATCCGTTGTCCCGCTGTTGCTCGGGGTGGAACTGCTCCTCTTTTCAACAGCACTCCTCACCCGAATTGGGTCGAGTCCCGCCTTGGGGACTTCGCTGTTTTTTCTCGGAGGGTGCAACCTCGCCTTGATCCTCATGGTGCTGCTGATCGGTTCCGAACGATTCGCATCACGCATCACCCAGATTTCCTAACGCTGATCATTTCGTCCGGACACCTGCTCGAGTGGATCAGGGGCAGACCCAAGGTGAGGTCGAGGACCTGTCCCCAAATGGGATACCCGGCATGGGTCAGAGGCGGACAGACCAGGGCAAACACCCTGACCGGATGCCCCCAAGTCCCGGGAGCCCAAAGCCATGCCGAGCACGAATTGGATGGGGGAGTCGATTTCCCACCTTTCCACCCGCTGTTCCCAAAGACTCAACACTCCGTGAAACCCGTCGACGCCTTGGCAGGGCTTCGTCAGCATCACCCTGGAGTCCGGCCATGAGTTCCCAACAAGATCCTCCGTCAGGTGCCCGGAGTCTCCTTCAGTTCCTGACAGGCCGTCATGCCCTGGGGAGGGTAGGTTTCCTGTCGACCGCCCTGACACTCATACTTATCCGACTGAATCTCGAGCGCCTCGTCCATGCTCAGCAGGGATACAATCCACCCCACTCGATCGCGGTCATCCTCAATTGTTTTGCCTTCGGCATCATCCCTGTCCCTGGCCCTGAACCCATGGGCGCAGGCCAGAATTGGAGCCGGTGGGTGAGCCTGGTTCCGTTTGTTTGGGTGGGGGCCTGTCTTGCGTTGGGTCGACTTCTCGACGCTCGGGTGTCACGTCGTTGGGCGTTGCTGTTCCTGATTCCGGGCGTCCGGGTTCTTTTTCTCCTGATCCTTTCCATCCTACCCGGATCCAGAGCGGCGAACAGCCCCCGACCCCAGGAGGGAGATCGACAGTCGCTCTGGGACCGATGGCTTCCATCCTCCCGCTGGGGCTGTGCTCTGGCGTCGGCAGTCTATGCCGGAGCAACTGGGGTGGGTCTGACACTCCTCAGCACCCTGGTGGTTGGGGAATACGGTTGGGCTCTGTTTGTGGTGATGCCTTTCGTGCTCGGGGCACTTTCCACCTGGCTCTATCTCCGACGTCATCCCGCAACGCTCAAGGAGGTCCAATGGGTGAGCTGCCTCGCGGTCCTGTGTGTCGGCGGGTTGTTGTTCGGCCTGGCGATCGAGGGATTGGTGTGTCTGTTCATGGCGACCCCCGTTGCCCTCCTGCTGGCCCTGATGGGAGGTTCTGTCGTCTGGGAAATCCACCGCGCCAACTCACGGAAAACCAACACACCCCTGATGGGGGTCGTCTTCCTCTCCCTGCCGGCCCTGCTGGTGGGGGAACCCTTGGGAAGGCCTGCACCTCCGACGTTCACGGTCCGATCCGAGATCTTCGTGGCCGTTTCCCCAGAGCGGCTCTGGCCATTGGTGGTGGATGTGGGAGAGTTTCCTCCGGATGGGCAGGTCTGGTCCCGATTGGGCATGGCCACCTTCCGCCGTGCCTGGACCGAGGGTCAGGGAATCGGGGCCATCCGCTATTGCGAATTCGACACCGGATTGGCCCGCGAACCGGTGGAGGTCTGGGAACCGCCGCACCGTCTCAGACTCCGGGTGGAGACAACCCCGACCCCACTGAAGGAGCTCTCGATCTACGAGCACCTTCATGCGCCCCACCTGAAGGGATACTACGAGGTCAGGTCGGCGGAATTCGAACTGGCACCGGTCACCGGAGGCACCCGCCTGATCGGCACAACCTGCTACCAGCATGGGTTATGGCCGGCGGAATACTGGTCCTGGTGGTGCGGGCTCGTGGTGAAGGACCTCCAGCACCGGGTCCTCTCCCAGGCCAAGCACCGGGCTGAGGCCCACCAGTGATGGCGGCCGAAAATGACATGGTCCCGAAGACAATCGGATGCTTCTGGGGTCAGGTCATTGATTTCGGAGACACCACCGCCCGCCACTTCCAGTGCCGACCCAGTTCAGGTCGATTGACGTCGACTCGGTAGCGCCGGAGGGTCGGGGATGCGCAGCTCCAAGGACCTGACCCCATGGCTTCAAGACCGTCTCCCTGAGGCATTGGACCTTCTGCAGCGCATGGTGGAGATCAACAGCTGGACTCAGAACCCAGATGGGATCCGGAGGGTCGGGGACCTCACCGCCGAGGCCTTCCGCGGCCTGGGTTTCGAGGCCGAGCGGGTGCCGTCCACCAATCCGGAGTGGGGTCCGCACCTCGTGCTCACCCGGGCCGGCACAGGGTCTGGTACCATCGCCTGTGTCTCCCATCTCGACACCGTGTTTTCGCCGGAGGAGGAGGAACGCAACCAGTTCCACTGGCAGCCAGAAGGCGACCGGATCTACGGACCAGGTACCCACGACATCAAGGGCGGCACCCTCGTGCTCTGGCTCACCCTGATGGCATTGAGAGAGTTCGAGCCAGAGACCTTCGGGAAGGTGACCTGGAAACTCTTCTGGAACTCATCCGAAGAAATGTTGTCGCCCGACTTTGAGACGGTCTGCACCCAACGGCTCGGACCCGACACCCGGGGCGTCCTCGTGTTCGAGGCCGAAGGCAAGGGTCCCCGCGGCCCCAGGCTCGTCGTCGCCCGGAAGGGTCGGGGAACTTGGCGTCTCCGGGTGACCGGACGCAGCGCCCACGCCGGAGTCCGACCGACCGCCGGTGCCAATGCGATCGTCCAACTCGGACGCCTGATGGACCGGGTCCATGCGATCAATGACGAGTCACGCCAACTCACCGTGAACGCGGGCCTCGTTCGCGGCGGAACAGGCCTGAACCGGGTCCCCCAGTCCGCCGAAGCCGAGGGTGAGTTCCGGGCATTCACCCAGGAAGCCTACCAGCACGGACGCAACGCCCTCCTGGCCCTATCCGGACCCGGTGATGTCCAAAGCACCGTTGATGGGTTCCGCTGCCAGGTCGAGATGGAGATCGTGACCGAGACCGCCCCTTGGCCACGGAATCCAGGAACCGACGGGCTCTTCGCGCATTGGGAGGCAGCCGGACGCGACCTCGGAATCGAGGTAGGGATGGAATCCCGGGGAGGGTTGAGTGATGGCAACCACCTCTGCGCACATTTCCCCACCCTCGATGGACTGGGGCCCTCCGGGGACAACGACCACTGTTCGGAACGCAGTGCAGATGGGACGAAGCTGCCGGAGTACGTGGACCGAGGCTCCTTCGTGCCCAAGGCGGCGCTGAATGTGGCGGCCATCACCCGCTGGATCCGGTCGATGGGGACCTAACGGGGGTCCAACAACGGAAAGTCCGCCCCGGCTTGCGCCAGGACGGACCATCCAACCCAGAACCAGATCGGGATACCACCCAGCATCCCTACTGGCCCCAGAACCTATGCAACTCGGATGCCAGTCCAGTCCCTCCGTTGCAGAAAGGACCGTGGCGGCCGGTGAGTGTCCCAAAAGGGAACGATCGGCAGAACCTCAGGGGACGACGTTGATGGCATTGGTTCGCCACCGCTCGGTCACTGCCCACAGATTGACGGGTGCGAGCGACCGCCCGTGCTTGAGGTAGCGGACGCTGCCATCGGTGAACGCAAAATTGGATCCACCACCCTTGCCCCCCTGGGCACCACGGACGCTGCTGCCGTGCACGCTGTGGTTCAGGGTCTCCACATCGTTGCCCAGTTTGCCCTCGAGGAAATCCATGAAGAAGTGACCGCTCGAATAGAGTTTTTCTCCGAACAGAACCGTCTCGCTGGGCTCACGGATCACTCCCTCCCGGATCGTCCGGTTGAGGATGGAACCCATGTTGAACCCGTCCCCCATCTCGAGGGCGAACTGGTCGTTCCAGCCATTGATGATGTAGGAACGCGGTGCGGAGTCGGCGACGGCATTGGGATCCTGGATCGCGGTGGCCGGACGCCCCCCCGGACACGGAGGGGCGTCGAAGCATGGCGGTCCCGACGGGATTCG
>CAZZKQ010000233.1:0-5769 GCA_964654875.1 uncultured Verrucomicrobiota bacterium
ACGGGACCACGCCTACCGGGTGATGGACCGTGTGCTCCGTTCCTGCCCATGAAGACGGCCTGCTTCCCAGTCCAAGGGTTCCGCCGCCGTTTGAATGCCCCTGCCGTCCCCTCCGTCCCCGTGCCGAGACCCGACCCCCTCCGTCCTTGAATCCGACCCTTCATCCGATGATGCGATGGCTGTTCCTCGTGGTCCTGGTCCACGCCTCCTGTCTCCAGGCCGCTCCGGGACCCGGGAATCGGCTTGCCTACCTCGATGGCGCCGACCCCTTCCACGTCGGTCCCCATTTCCCGCGTCTGACCACACCCCAGTGGGTTGGGGAACCCGGGGTCGAGGCGGTGGTGACCCTGGGGATCGACGACATGTCGGGGTCGGACCGGTACGAGCAGTTCCTGCGTCCCATCCTCGAGCGGCTCCGGCGCATCGACGGCCGGGCTCCGGTCAGCATCTTCTCCAACGCACTGAACCCCGAGGATCCCCGCCTGGCGTCGTGGCTGAAGGAGGGGTTGAGCCTCGAGGTCCATACCCTCAGCCATCCGTGTCCGGTGCTGGCGAAGCACGAGTTCACCCACGCGGTGAACACCGTCCATGGCGGGATCGATCTCCTCCATCACGTCCCGGGCAACCGTCCCGTGGCGTTCCGCACGCCCTGCTGTGACTCGATCAACAGTCCGAGTCCGCGTCTGTACGCCGAGGTGCTGGCCCGGACCAACGCCGCGGGACAGTTCCTCCGGATCGATTCCTCGGTCCTGCTGCTCCTGAAGGACCTTGCCTCCGCGGATCCGTCCGGAACGCCGGTCGATGCCTCGGGACGCGGTCGGTTCACCAAGTATGTCCCGTTTCCGTCGTTCATGACGACGGTGGAGGACTACCCCTATCCGTGGGTCATCGGGAGGACCCTCTGGGAGTTTCCCTGCATGGCGCCGAGCGACTGGGAGGCCCAGAACCTCCTGGGGTCCACAAACGCCCAGATGGTGGCCGACTGGAAGGCGGCCCTCGACATCACGGTGCTCCGGCAGGGGAACTTCAACTTCGTCTTCCACCCCCATGGCTGGTCGTCGCCGCAGCAGATGATCGAGTTCCTCGACCACTCGGTCGCCCGGCATGGTTCCAAGGTCCTGTTCCTCACCTATCGGGAGGCCGAGGAACGGCTCACGCGGCATCTGGGCGCGGGAGAACCCCTGCGGGCGGCCGACGGGGGAGACAACGGGCTCCGGTTGTTGGACCTCGACCAGGATGGCCTCCTCGATCTGGTTCTCGGCAACGACTCGAAGCGGCTGACCCGGGTCTGGGACCCGGCCGAGCGCCGCTGGATGGATTCCGGATTCCCGACCGCGCTGGTCACCGGTTCCGGTGCGGATCGACGGGAGACCGGCGTGCGGTTCGGGGTGCTCCATCCGGATGGCCGTCCGACGCTGCTGCGTCTGGACGAGTCGGAGTCGGGGTGCTGGAGCTTCGAGGGGGGTCGCTGGGTGGCCCAGCCGGCGTTGCTGAACGGCCTGGAGCTCGAGGGGCAACCGGTCCGGATCCGCAGCGGGGGGCGGGATCAAGGCGTCCGGGTCCGGGATGTCGACGGGGACGGCCTCTGTGAGGTCCTGGTCTCGAACCCCCGTCAGAATGCGATCTTCCGGTGGTCGCCCTCGGCGCAGCGCTGGCAACGGGAGGCGCAGGGGTTGCCCCCGGACATCTCGATCGTCGACGAGGAGGGGGAGGACAATGGACTGCGTTTCGTGGACGTGAACGAGGACGGGCATGACGACGTGCTGTTCTCGAATGCGACCCGCTTCGCCCTCTGGCTGTACGTGCCGAAGCCGTTCCTGGGGTGGTCGGCGGGCTGGACCCGGAAGGTGCAGGCGGGTGTCCGCAGCGGTGCGGCCATCGCCGCGGGGACGCCCCCCGACGAGATCCCACCGATCGTCCGCGCGGGTCCCCATCGCAACAACGGGGCCTGGATCCGGTCGCGGCACCTCTGGATCCAGAACGAGGACACGGCCCACCTGCCGGACCTGGTGGATCGCCGGTCCTTCGAGCAGCTCCTGCGGGGAGCCATCCCGGATCCCAGATCCCCCGAGGAGGCCCTGGCGTCGTTCCAGGTGGCTCCCGGGTTCCGGGTCGACCTCGTGGCCAGCGAACCGCTGGTGCAGGATCCGGTGGCGTTCGACTGGGATGCCGAGGGGCGGCTGTGGGTGGTCGAGATGCGCGACTATCCCCTGGGCCTCGACGGCAAGGGCCAGCCTGGCGGGGTGGTGAAGGTGTTGGAGGACCTGGACGGCGACGGTCGGATGGATCGGGCGACGGAGTTCCTCCGCGGTGTGCCGTTCCCCAGTTCGGTGCAGCCCTGGAGGCGGGGCGTCTTGATCACTGCGGCGCCGGAGCTCTTCTACGCCGAGGACACGGATGGGGACGGAAAGGCCGATCGGCGACGGGTCCTGTTCGAGGGATTCGTCGAGGGCAACCAGCAGCATCGGGTGAACGGGTTCGCACTGGGTCTCGACGGCTGGTTCTACGCGGCCAACGGCGACAGCGGTGGCGAGATCCGTTCAAGTGGCCGGGAGGAGCGCTGGAACGGTGTGGCCTGGGAGACGGTTCCCGGGACGTCGGGCTCCGGCGTGCCGAGATCCGTGTCGATCCAAGGGAAGGATTTCCGGTTCCGTCCCGATACGCTGGAGATCGAGGCGATCGAAGGTCAGACGCAGTATGGACGGGTTCGCGACGATTGGGGGCGCTGGTATGGGAATGCCAACTACACGTGGCTGTGGACCTACCCGATCGCCTCCCGGTATGTCGCGCGGAACCCCTTCCTGCCGGTGCGGGATCTCCGGGTGATGCTGGCCCGGGGGCCCGAGGGCAACCGGGTGTTCCCGATCAGCCGGGCGCTGCCGCGTCCAAACATCGTGGGCGACGAGAACACGGTCACCAGTGGCTGCAGTCCCACGCCGTACCGGGACGACCTGTTCGGCGCGGAGTTTGCACGGACCGTCTTCATCAGCGAACCGAGCGAGAATGTCGTCCATCGCGAGGTGGTCGGGGACGATGACCTGCATCCGACGAGCCGAAGGGCCGTGGGCGAGGAGCAACGGGAATTCCTGGCCTCCACGGACAGCTGGTTCCGTCCGATCCAGACCAAGACGGGGCCGGATGGTGCCCTGTACGTGGCGGACATGTACCGGTTGGTTCTGGAGCACCCGGAGTGGATCCCTGCGGACCAGCAACGGAATCTGAACCTCCGCGCCGGGGAGGACCGTGGGCGGATCTACCGGATTGTTCCGACCAACGCGGTGCTGCCTCGCATTCCCAACATCGCCGGCCTCGACACGGTGGGTCTGGTTTCCGCGATGGACACGCCGAATGGGTGGCAGCGGGACACGGTGTTCCGGCTGTTGATGGAACGGGGGGATCGGAGCGCGGTGAAGCCGTTGCGATCCCTGCTCGGGCGTTCCCAGGACGCCCGGGTGCGGGTCCAGACCCTCGCGACCCTGGGAGTGCTGGGTGGACTCGGTGTCGACGAACTCGTCCGGGGACTCCGGGATCCGCACCCCGGGGTGGTGGCCCAGGCGATCCGCTCGTCCGAGCCGTTCCTGGTGCCGCCGAGGAATTCCCGGAAGCTTCTCGATGCCCTGCTCCCGTTGAGGGGACGTCGTGACGTCGCCGTGCCTCTGGGGCTGGTGCTGGGGGCATCCTCGGACCGTCGGGTGGGTTCGGCGCTGGTGGACATCGCGTCCGTGGACCCGGAGTCCCCGGTTCTCCGGACGGCGGTCCTGAGCGCCAGCCTTGGCCACCTCGACGGGATGATGTCCGCCCTCGAGCGGCGGCCGGCACCCTCGCCGGACCTGCTCGAGGCGCTCGTGGATCAGGCGGTGCGCCAGAAGAAGTCGTCTGCCGTCCGTGCCGGCCTGCGCCTGGCCTCGCGACTGAAGGGAACTCCCGGCGAGCTTGCCCAATTCCGCCTCGTGGACCGCGTTTTGAAATCGGTAACGCGTCCGGGTGGACCGGATCTGCGGAACGTCGACGCATCCTATCGTCAGGTGGCCGCCCGGGCTGCTGGGCGGGCGTTGGATCCGTCCGCTCCGGAGGAGGTCCGGATCGCGGCCCTCGGGGTTCTCGGTCACGAGGGGGTAGGACCTGCGATGACCGCTGGGCAGTGGCGTTCCCTGTTTGATCCCAGGAATTCCCCGTCGATCCAGTCCGCCGCCCTCAAGGCCCTTCTGGGTCGCCGGGACGAAGGCGCGATCGTGTTCGCCGTCTGGCCTCTTCTAGGCCCGGCGCTGCGGGGCGAGGCGTTGACCGTCTTCTGGGATCGACCCGACTGGTGTGGTGCGGTCCTCGACGAGGTCGCCGCCGGTCGCTGGACGGCGCGCGATCTGGGCGTGGCCGGTCGTCAGCGGCTTCGGGATCATCCCGATGCGCGCCTGCGGGCGCGCGCGCGATCCCTGCTGGATGGGGTGAGGACGGATCGGGGTGCGGTGGTGGAGGCCTTTGGTCGAGTCTCGGGAACCGCTCGAGATCTGGAGCGCGGAGGCGACCTGTTCGTCGCCCAGTGTGCCGCCTGCCATCGGGTCAAGGGCCTGGGGGTGGAGGTGGGCCCCGATCTGGGGGCGGTGGTCGACAAGAGCCCGGAGGCCCTGAGGGTGGCGATCCTGGATCCGAACCGGGCGGTGGAGGAGCGGTACCTCGCGTACGGGGTCCGGACGGTGGGCGGCGAGGAGTTCACCGGCATCGTCACGAGCGAGTCGCCCAACAGCCTGACCCTCCGCGCTGCGGCGGGCGCGGAGCGGGTGTTTCTCCGGAGCGAGGTGGCGTCCCTGGTCGGCACCGGACGCTCCCTGATGCCGGAGGGGTTCGAGCATGCCCTCGATCCGGAGGGGATGGCGGATCTGATCGCGTTCCTGACGGCCCAGGGTTCCCGTCCGAAGGAGTTTGCCGGCAACCATCCGGAGGTGGTGATGCCCGACGGTCAGGGGGTGCTGTCCCTGAGGGCGTCGCAGGCGGAGATCTTTGGCGACTCCCTCGTCTTCGAGTCCGGCCATGGGAATCTCGGGTACTGGCAGAGCGCCTCCGATGTCGCGGTGTGGACGGTGGAGATCCCGGGACCGACCGTCCGGTCCTACGATCTGACGTGGGACTGGGCACGTCCGGGCGGCATGGGGTCCGGGGTGCTCCTCGTGCAGGTGGGGGCCGAGTCGAGGGAGATCTCGCTGCCGGCGACCGGGTCCTGGGAGACCTATCAGCAGCGTCGGGTCGGACACCTGGACCTGGAGCCGGGCCGTCACCGGTTGAGGGTCCGTGTGAGACCGCCGGTGTCCTCCGCGGTGCTGGATCTTCGGGAGCTTCGGCTTGTGCCGCGGAAGGGCGGGAACTGAAGGGCGGATTTTGCCTGAAGCAGGGCCTGTGGGTTCACGTCCAGACGGGGTCGTGATTCTGTCGGAGTCCATCCTCGGTGCCGGAGCGCCCGTGCCGGAAACAATTCCGGCTGGGGACTTTTCTCCGGGATCGGCTCTCCCGTAGCGTTTCCGCCATGCCCCGCGAGTCCTTCCAGTCCCAGTCCCGCGCCCTTGGCCCAGGCCGTCCTGGACGGGTGTCGTCCGGGCGCGTGTTCCGTGGGCTCCTGGGACTGGTTCTGGGCACGGTTCCCTCCGTCGCCCAGCACCTGCCGGTGTCGCGTCTGAGCACGGTCTATCCTCCCGGAGGCCAGAGGGGTTCTGAGGTCCTCGTGACCGTGGCGGGGTCGGACCTCGACGTCCTGGCCGGCCTGAGGGTTTCGGACCCGCG
>CAZZKQ010000234.1:0-2304 GCA_964654875.1 uncultured Verrucomicrobiota bacterium
CCTCGGGTTCTTCGATCCCAGCCAGGTCCCGGTGAACTCGCCGATGCCGATCCGGCTGCCCAAGGCCTTCGGATTCGGACTCCGCTTCCGGATGTCGTTCTGAAGCGGGGTGGTGGTGTTCCGGGCCGGTGATCGCAGGCGGCCGGTCGACCTTCCGGGCAAACCCTTTCCTTTTCCCGCCCCGGCTCCATCATGATGGGGCACCTCCGGAAGCCTCCCGTGTCGAACCCCCGTCTTCCCAACGCCATCACCCAGCTGTCGACCGCGCTCGGCCAGCTGCCCGGAATCGGTCCCCGCTCCGCCGAGCGGCTCGCCCTTCATGTGGTCCAGTCCGATCCGGAGACGGTGCGACATCTCGCCGCGGCCCTGGTCGAGGCCCGTGAGCGGGTCGGGTTCTGCCAGGAGTGTGGGGCACTCACCGAGACCCAGCCGTGTCCCGTCTGTGCCGATCCCCGACGCGAGCCGACGCTGTTGTGTGTGGTGGAGCGGGCCCTCGACGTGCTGAGCCTCGAGAAGTCGGGAACCTTCCGTGGGCGCTATCACGTCCTGGGCGGCAAGCTCAGTCCGCTCAACGGGGTCGGACCGGAGGACCTTCGGATCGCCGAACTGGAGACGCGTCTGGGAGCCGGGGAGGTTTCCGAGGTGATCCTCGCGTTGGGCAGCGATGTGGAAGGCGACGCCACGGCGCACTATCTCGCGCGACGTCTGGCGTCGATCGGCGTGCGACTCACCCGGCTGGCCCAGGGCCTGCCGGCGGGAAGCGGTCTTGAATTCGCGGACGAACTCACGCTGAGCCGCGCCCTCGAGGGGCGACGGGATCTGAAGGCGGACGGCTGACGGATGAGTCCCATTCCCCGGATTCGAATCCAGCCTTGCATCGCCAGCTACCTTGCATCACAATGTAGCCCATGGAAAGCCGTGGCTACGGGAGAGATCGCTGGAGTCCCGGTCGATGGTTGTGCTGGGTCGGTGTGCTTTCGGGGCTCGTCGGATGCTCCGGCAGTCCCGAGGTGGAGCTGCGGAACGACTCGCCCCAGACGGTCAGCAATCTGGTGGTGTCGGGCACCGGGTTCACGGAGCGGATCGGAACGGTGGGAGCGGGGGAGGGACGACGGTTCGTGGTGCGGCCGACCAGCGAATCCGGGGTGAGGATCGAATTCGAGGCAGGTGGACGAACCGTGGACTCCGGATCCCAGGGATACGTGGAACCCCGGGGTGGCTATCGGATCCGGGCGGTGATCGGCACGGACCTTGGGGTCCAGGTTTCGGACCGGGTCTCTGGGAATTGAGACCATGCCTACCCGTCTCCTCCCCGTGGTGCTGGTCGTTGCCAGCCTGGTCGTCACGCTGCTGGTGGTCGCCCTGGATGCGGGGATGACGAATACGCCTTGGGAAACGGTCGACAGCGCGGGCCATGCCATGGGGTTCAATGACCGTCTGTCCGCGGAACACTATCGGATCGCGCTGTCGAACTTCCGATTCTCCACCCTGGGGACCTGGCCCTACGCCTACAGTGATCTCCTGATCATGGCGCAGGTCCTGGCCCTGTTCTGGCTCCTCCGAACTCCGGGATCCGTGCGCCCGGGTCTCCGCTGGTTCCTCGGCCTCCAGGGGCTCCTCTTTCCGCTGGGGTGGCTGACACTCGTCTCCCTGCCGCGCCAGATCCGGGACATCCTGGGTGGGGCGGAGACCCGGGAGGGGTTCATCGACGTGCCGTTCGTGGTGGTGACCGCCCAGCCCGTCTGGGTCGCGGTCTCGGGTGGACTCTGCCTCTGGAGTTTCCTCCGGGTGCGTCGAGGTCGGCGGTCCGCTGTCGCTGCGGCGGACCACCCCGGTGAAGTGAAGGGGACTCCGTGACCGACTTCTTCGACAACTGGGTGGTGCAGGTCCGCAAGGGCGTGATCGAGCTGTGCATCCTCCGGACCCTCGCCGTCCGCGAGCGCTACGGGTACGAGCTGGTCAAGGAGCTGTCGGAGGTGCCGGGTCTGGGCCTCACCGAGGGCACGTTGTATCCGCTGCTGTCGCGGCTCCGCGTCGCCGGACTGGTCAGCACCCGACTGGAGGAATCGGCCAGCGGTCCGGCCCGCAAATACTACGCCCTCACCCCCGAGGGGCGTCGGACACTCAAGACCATGAACGCCTACATCGAGACGATGCATGACAGCGCACAGAAGGTGGGAGGTGCCGAGTGAGCTCCTGGACGACCCCGGCGCGGGACTTCCTCGAAGAGCGTCTCCGTGCCCATCGCCGTCGATTTGAGGCCGATGGTGCGGAGGCGGACGAGGTGATGTCGGACCTCCGGGA
>CAZZKQ010000234.1:2404-5743 GCA_964654875.1 uncultured Verrucomicrobiota bacterium
GCTTGTTCGGCGTGCTGCTGCCGCTGGGCACGATCGTCCTCGAGTGGACCCAGCGGCTCTCGGCGCTCGAGCTGATCGATCCGATTCCGACGCCGATCCATGGAATCCTCCTGCTCCTGGTGCCTGCGGTGTATGCGCTCGGCCTTTGGTTTCGGTCCCGTCGTCCAGGCGCCGCGCCGGGGTTCTATCCGTGGCTCCTCGCTCTGGCCCTTGGGGTTTCTGGAGCCTACGCGGTGGTCTTTGCGCCGGCCTATCCCTTCGCGTTGCTGGGAGTCCTGTTCTTCGGTCTCGGGTTGATTCCGCTGACGCCGCTCATCGCGTGGATCGTGGGCTGGATCCTCTGGCGCCGCGCCCGGAGTGAAGCGAGGGAGAACGGCCACCCGTGGCCCCGGTGGGCGTGGATCCTGTCGTGGGGCGTGGTGGCCGCCCTGGGCCTGGCGGCGTTGCCGGGGTTCCTGACCGAGGAGCTGATTCGGACCGCGGTTCATGGCGACTCCCATGGCGAGCGATTCCAGGCCGTCCAGCGCCTCCGGGCGTGGGGGGATCCCGACGTCCTTCTGAGGGCGTGCTACGGTCGCCGGGTCGCGATCTGGGACAATCTCCTGAACCGGCGCCCGCCGGAGGCCGAGGCCGTCCAGCAGGTCCATTTCCAGGTGACGGGTCGGCCGTTCAATGCGGTTCGCCCTCCCCTCAATCCGCAATGGGGCGTAGGACGACAGGTGCTTGCGGATTTCGAGTGGGACCGTTCGCTCGGGGGCGAGACGGTGGCGGGACAAGTGTCCGGGCTTTCCCTGCGATCCTCCCGGTTGGATGGGCAGGTGTCCGTGCCCGACGGGTGGGAGTACGTGGAGTGGACCCTCGAGTTCCAGAACGACAACGACAGCCGCCAGCGGGAGGCGCGGGCGGAGATCCAGTTGCCGCCCGGCGGTGTCGTCTCACGGGTCACCCTGTGGGTGCATGGCGAAGAACGGGAGGCGGCCTTCGCCGGTCGCGGCGAGACCCGTGCGGCGTACCAGCAGGTGGCGGTGGCGCAGCGACGGGATCCGATCCTGGTCACGACCTCCGGCCCCGACCGCATGCTGATGCAGTGTTTCCCGATCGAGCCGCGGGGTGGGACCATGAAGGTGCGTCTGGGCATCACCGCACCGCTGCTGCCGGTGGGCACCGGGGAGCTCCGGTGCACCTGGCCTCGGTTCACGGAACGGAACTTCCGGATCGACCCCGCGCTCGAGCATCACCTCTGGCTGGAAGGTGGCCAGGCGCCTGCGCGCGTTCCCAGTGGCTGGCGCGCCGAGGCCTCGAAACCCGAGGTCCTGAGGAGCGGCCTGAAGCAGTCTCTTGTGTCCGATGGATTCGACCCGATCTCGTTTGTCGTGGACTCCTCACCGCGTCCCAGCGCGTGGGCGGTGGACGACCGGTCCACCCCGACGGGTTGGGTGCGGCAGACCCTGGTCGACCTGCCCGCCTCGCCTCCGGGGCGTCTCGCGATCGTGGTGGATGGAGGCGTCGACGGGCGGGAGGCCTGGGAGGCGATACGGAAGGGGCTCGGTGCCTCCACGGCTCGTGGCGACCTCCGGATCTATGTGGCGTCCGATGGGGTCCATCGGGTGGCAGAGGTGTTGGAAGGCCCCTTCCGGGCGGCCACGAACCAGATGGACCGCTTCGCCTGGAACTCCCCGCCCTTTGTGGGAGGCCAGGATCCGATCCCGGCGCTGGAGGCAGCCTGGGACTGGGTCACGGGATCCCCGGAGGGACAGGTCCTCTGGATCCATGGGCCTGTGCCGGTCCTGCTCGGTGATACGGCCGCGTGGCTCCAGTCGATGGATCGGGTTGGGGATCGGCGCGTCACCCTGGTCGATTTCGAGATCCGTCCGGGACCCAATCTCGTGACGAAGGCCCCGGGGGCGCGACCTCATCTCCGGGTCTGGCCCCGGATCGACGGTCTTGAGGCGGATCTGGCACGGTGTCTCGACCGGATGGGTGGCGTACAGGGCGGGCGGGAGTGGCGTCGGGAGCGGGTAGCCGTGGCCCCCGGTGTTGAGGCTCGAGGCTCCCGGCATCTGGTCCGGCTCTGGGCCCGGGACCACATCCTGGACCTGGCGGGTCAACGGCGGGTGGGCGAGGCGGTCGAGTGGGCGGGTCGATGGCAGCTCGTGACCCCCGTCAGCGGGGCGGTGGTGTTGGAGACCCGGGCCCAGTATGCCGCGGCCGGGCTGAAGCCGGTGGATCCGTTGACGACGCCGCAGGTGGTACCCGAACCGCAGACCTGGCTGCTGATGGCTGTGGGGCTGGGGCTGCTGGGGTGGATCGGGCGGCGTCGGGACAGGGGCGGGGTGGGAGGATCGGTCTGAACGGAAATTTGCCCCGGGTCCCTCCCTCATGGACAGTCCACGGGTGACCCCAACCGACCTGATGCCAACCTCGATTCCTGCGCGGACCGAGCGCCAGGCCATGGATTGGTCGCTGGTGCTGGCGAGCCAGGGCATCGAGGTGTTCCTGGATCGTGATCCGGAGACGGCCCGGTGGCAGCTCCGGCTGGCGGATTCGGATGCAGGTCGGGCCCGGGATGTCCTGAGAGAATATCTCCGGGAGGACCGCGGGTTCGAGTGGCGGCACGAAGTGCCGGGGTCGGACTACTGGTTCGACGGCCGGGTGGTCTTCTGGGCCTTGGCGGTGGCGTTCGTCTTTGCCTGGACCGGCGGCCCGGTGGAGTCGGCGGCGTTCGATACCGAACGGTTCCGCGCGGGCGAATGGTGGCGGGCGTTTACGGCCGATTGGCTCCACCGCGATATCGCCCACTTGGTCTCCAATCTCGTGATGGGCTTGGTCTTCCTCGGCTTGGCAACCGCCCGGTTTGGATTGGGCGTGACGTTGTCCGGCTGCTTTCTCGCGGGGGCCGCGGCGAATGTGTTCGCGATGACGATCCGGTCGGATCCGTACCGCGGGCTGGGCGCCTCGGGGTTCGTGCTGGCCGCCCTCGGGATGCTGGCGGCTCAGGCCATCCCGCTGTGGCGTCGGGGTCGACGGGGCAACCGCCGCGTCGTCTCCACGTTGGGCACCGGTGCCCTGTTGTTCATCTTGCTGGGGACCGATCCCGACTCGGACCGGTTGGCCCATCTGGGTGGGTTTCTGGGCGGTGTGCTGTTGGGTGGTATGGCGGTGTGCGTTCCTGATCGATTCGAGCCAGGCCTGCGGAGGCTGGCCTGGGCTGTGTTCGGGGTGCTGGTGGCGACCACGACGGTGTTGGCGCTCCGGGGCTGAGGCCTTGTTGGGTTCCAACAACTGAGCACCCTCGTCTTCCGTTGGGGTTGGGTCGACGCCGTGTTCCGGTTCAGGCAC
>CAZZKQ010000235.1:0-2628 GCA_964654875.1 uncultured Verrucomicrobiota bacterium
CTTGGTTGCGAGGTCCGACAGCTCGATCATGCGCTTGGCGGTCGGGGCGTCGACGGCAACGGGCTTCTCCATGAAGACATTGATGCCTTTGTCGATGGCCTGCTTGAAGAACGGCCAGCGGAAGGCCGGCGGGGTGGCGAAGATCGCGATGTCGCCCTTGTTCAGGACCGACATGGCCTTCTGGGCGCCGTCGAACCCGATGAACCGGCGATCCTCGGGGACGTCGACCTTGTCTCCGAACTGGTTCTTGAGGCCCTCGTAGCTCGTCTTGAGCTTGTCGGGGAACACGTCGGCCATCGCGACGAGCTTGACCGGGCCATTCCGGGCGCTGAGGGCGTTGCCGGCGGCGCCGGTACCGCGGCCACCGGAGCCGATCAGTGCAATCCGGATGGTGTCACCCGAGGCGGCATGGACGTGGGGAAGCGCGACGCCGGAGAGCGCACCGGCGGCGGCGAGGGTCCCGGTGCTCTTCAGGAAGCCACGACGGGACGTGGGAGTGGGAGAGGGTTCAGTGGACATGCGACGAGGTTCGCGCCGCGTGTTGCCATGTGTCAACTGCACTCTCTATCGCACTGCATTCTCGATCGCAAAGCGCGGAGGGGAAGGCGACCCACGCGGAGACGCCTCCCCTCGGGAGACCCTCCGGTTCCCGCCAGCGGCGGCGCTGCAATAATTCCTGAGGCTGTCCGTTCTTCATGCACGGGGACCCGTCGTCTCTCCGACCTTCCCGGTGTGCCCAGCGCCGTTGTCAGGAAATCCCAACAGGACCGAGACGAAGCCCCTGCCCAAACATGAAAAACCCGATTCAATGTCTGTTTCCAACGAGAGGCTCCAGGAGAGACGGGACGATTGTCGTCAAGGCGCTGGCCTTCCTGGCCGCCATCCTGGTGTTGCCCTTTGGCCTGGAGTTCCTCCTCCGTGCCGCGACATCCACACAGGTGGAGATTCCCGCCACAACCGGGGACGGCAGGACGGTGCTCAGGATGGTCCAACCCAGATGGGGGCATTCCGCGACGCGACTCCCCGATGGGCGCGTGCTGGTCAAGGGAGGCCAGACCCTGTCGGCCGATGGACTGGTCGTCCCTGCAACCATCCCGGAGATATTCAACCCGTTCGAACGGAGCTTCACCGCCCTCACGCCCAACGAGATGGAGACCCTCGAGGTCCAGACCCTCGGACCGGTCGCCACCGAAATCGGTTCCGTGATGCTGTCTACGGACGCCGAATTCCTGTTCAGTCTCGAACAGGTGTCCCTCGGCGGGGTGCCACTGGACAGCGGGTGGGATAGGAATATTGGGTCGCTCCGGCGTTCCCAAGCGACCGCGACAGTTCTGGATGGGGCATTCGTCGACGAGCAGGGAAAGACCGCCGTCGCCACCTTCGACAAACGGGTGGTGGTCATCGGTGGCATCGATGCCGCTGGCGGGGCTCTGGATGCGGCCGTCGTGAATCCTGCCCGGCTTGAGACGGACAAGGATGACTATGCACCGGGTGAGGATGTGAGCCTCTTCGGTACCGGATGGAAGCCCCATGAGGAGGTCGACATCTATGTCGTGGATGATCAGGGCTGGACCCTTTCGGTCATTGCGACGGCCGATGCCGACGGTGCCTTCGCCTTCGCCGCTCCCCGTGAGCTCTTCGAGGTCCAGTGGATCCATGCCAACGTCACCTTCAATCTGAAGGCTGTCGGCCGTGGTTCCGGCCTCGTTTCTTCTGTGGTCTTCACGGATTCGGTCTCCGGCTCAAGAGGCGTCAACATCAATAGCCCAACCCTCGCAGCACCGGTGACGATCTCCGGTGCCGCAGGGACCTCCCTCCTCGTGAACTACACGCCCACCTATAACCTGACGCCCCCGGGTGGTCCGGACTACGTGGGTGCGACGGTGACAGGCACCCATGTGACGGCCGAAGTTACCCCAACCGGTGGCGGCGGGATCCCCCGCAGCCTGGTGGGTCAGGACAATCTTGGGAATCCCTCGGGAGTCAGCGGCGTCGCCCGATCCTTCGCCTTCACGCTTCCGTCGGACCTTCCTCCGGGGAATGGCTACAACCTGAAGCTGACGATCACACAGACCTTCACGAGCGGCCTTCCCGAATCCAATTTCGACAACGAGAACAATTCGGTGCGGATATCGATACCGGCTGCGGGTGCGGGAAGCCTGGTGGTCAACACGCAGGTGGGAACGGCGACCTATGGTGGGACTTCCGACAGTGTCGAGTTCCTCGTCGACGCCACCCGCACAGCGGACGGGAACTTTGATGGCACCTACAGTGTCAGCGGCCTCCCGGCTGGTGTCACAGCCACATTCAGCCAGACCACCTTCAGCTCCACCGGAAACACCCCGTTCCCTGACCCAATCCTGACAGTGAATGTGCCGGCGACAGTACCGGCTGGCTCCTATGTCTTCACGGTTAGCTGCACTCCGAGCAATACGGGTGCAACGGCATTTTCGAACACCGGAACGCTGATCGTCGGACGGAAGCCCGTGACGGGTTCCTTCGTGGCCTCCAACAAGATCTATGATGGGAACATCTCGGCGACCGTCTCATCGACCGCTGTGATTGGAAGGGAAGGATCCGACGACGTCATTCTTACGGGCGGTGGGGCGACGTTCTCGGACAAGAACG
>CAZZKQ010000235.1:2728-5734 GCA_964654875.1 uncultured Verrucomicrobiota bacterium
TGGGGGTTGGAAAGACAGTGACGCTGAGCGGGGCGACGTTGTCGGGAACAGCCGCAGGCAACTACAGCCTGGCTTCCGTGGCGACGACGACGGCGGATATCACGGGGCTGTCAGTGACGGGCAGCTTCACGGCGGCGAACAAAGTATACGACGGCACCACGGCTGCGACGGTGACGGGTCGGAACGTGACCGGAGTTTTGGCGGGCGACGATGTCGTCCTCACCGGCGGTGTGGCGACGTTCTCGGACAGGAACGTGGGGGTTGGAAAGACAGTGACGCTGAGCGGGGCGACGTTGTCGGGAACAGCCGCGGGCAACTACAGCCTGGCCTCGGTGGCGACGACGACGGCGGACATCTCGGCGGCATCCCTGACGATCACGGCCATAACCAGTATGAAGACCTACGACAGGATGACCACGTCGACCGACAAGCCGACGGTGGTTGGGCTCTTGGGCGCCGATACTGTCACAGGTCTGGTGCAGGTGTTCGACTCGGCGAATGCCGGACCCCGTATTCTGAGGGTGAGCACGTTCACCGTGAATGACGGCAATGGCGGTGGGAACTACTTCGTGACGACAGTGACGGCGCCAGGCTCCATCGCAAAGGCACCGCTCACGATCAGTGCCGCGTCAGCGGAAAAGATGTACGATGCCACCCTGGTGTCGCCGGTTCTGCCTGCCGTTTCCGGGCTGATCCCGACCGATACGGTCACAGGCTTGGTCCAGACCTACGGCTCACCCAACGTTGGCATCCAGATGCTGACCGTCACCGCCTACACGGTGAACGACGGGAATGGAGGCGGGAACTACTCGGTTTCCCTGCAGACGGCCATGGGTCTCATCAAGGCACGGCCCCTGATGATCTCTGCCGTCCCGGCCACGAAGGTCTATGACAAGACGACGGCCTCGACCGGAGTGCCCACCGTTTCCGGCCTGCAGGGCGGTGATACGGTGACAGGGTTGGTGCAGGTCTTCGATTCGGTGAATGCCGGTCCCCGAACCCTGATCGTGACCGCCTACACGGTGAATGATGGCAACGGTGGAGCGAACTACTCGGTCAGCACCGGGACCGCATCGGGCTCCATCACCAGGGCGCCGCTGCTGTTCAGTGCCGTATCCGCGAACAAGACCTACGACGGCACGACGAATTCCTCGGCTGTTCCCATCGTCTCTGGACTCCTCTCGACGGATACCGTGACGGGTCTTGTCCAGGCATACGACTCCCCGAACGTCGGCATCCGAATTCTCCGGGTGACGGCCTATACGGTCAATGATGGCAACAGCGGGGCGAACTACCTGGTGACCACCGCCACGGCGACCGGCGAGATCGGCTCGCGGGATGCCTTGCTTCGATACATTGGCCAGACCTACGCGGTGACCTCCGGTTCCAGCCAGACCACGGCACAGGTGCAACTGGCGGCGAGCCTCCAGGATCCCACCCATGTTCCCGTCGTGGGAGCTGCCGTGCGGTTTGTGGATGTCGAGACCGGGAAGGTGCTGGCGGACAACGTTCCGGTGGCACGTGTGGACGGGACACCCGACACGGGGACGGCGGCGGCTTGGGTGACCTTGAGCACGGGACAATACGGGGCGCAGAGCTACC
The DNA here is from genome assembly GCA_964654875.1 of uncultured Verrucomicrobiota bacterium. Lineage (GTDB taxonomy): Bacteria > Verrucomicrobiota > Verrucomicrobiia > Limisphaerales > UBA9464 > UBA9464. The sequence goes on from CAZZKQ010000235.1 coordinate 4,331, forward strand.
TGATCCGAGTCGAGGGTGTCGGCAACTACAACAACAACGACCAGGTGGATGTTGAGAAGACCTGTGTGGTCTCGGTGGTCATACCCACCCCGAGTTCCTCCATCATCGGAGGCGGCACCTTCAAATGGGACAGCTCCGCCGCGGGCACCTATCGCGGCACGAGCACCACAAAGTCGTTCAGCGTGGCGCTCCGCTACACCAAGTCCGGAACGAATCCCAAGGGGCAGGCCTATGTGATCCTTCCCCAGGACGACGGAAGTCTCGTTGAGATCAAAATGACCTCGATCACGTCCCTGACTGTGAGCGGCAGTGGCCCGATCACGGGTGTTGCCACGGCCAAGGGCACGGCGTTCCGCATCAAGGACGGTGTGACCACGACGATCGATGGAAACCTGCAGATCAGCCTCACTGTCACCGACCTCAGCCCCATCAACGGCAGCACCGGATCGACCATCGCCTTCCAGGCCCTGTCCTCCAAGGATGGCTCGATGCTCTATTCGACGAGCTGGAAGGTGGTGACCACGACCAGCAACGGCGTGACCTCCAGTCGGTGGCAGACCGTTGCGGTACCAGTCCTGACCGGAGTCCTTGATGCCGGCCTGTGAGATGTGGTTCCGGACGGATGGGACTCATGCGGAGACGCCGAGACGAGGAGGAAGACCCAGGAGAGACAGGAAAATGAGCATCGAGGCAAGGTCCCGGGGCGTGAGGCGGTGTCGGAAGACATGGGAATCCACGGGTGGGTGATGCAGTGCCCTGCATCACTGGGCGCGGGAGCGCCCACCCCCGTTGGGGGCCATTCCGTTGCGTCCCCATCGCGATTTTCTCTCCGCGTCTCCGCTGTCTCCGTGTGGGTCCTCTCAGTCTTCCTTCCCCACCAGCCGATAGGCGTTGTCCCGCTGGCGGGGCTCGTAGCCGAGGTCACGGATCAGTCGCTGCATGTCTTCCACCGTCATGCGGAACGTGGTGCCCGCCGCGCTCACCACGTTCTCCTCGATCATGATCGACCCCAGGTCGTTGGCCCCATGGCTCAAGGCCACCTGGCCGACCTCGAGTCCCTGGGTCACCCAGGAGCTCTGCACGCTCGGGATGTTGTCGAGGTAGATCCGGCTGACCGCCTGGGTTCGAAGATATTCGTGGGAACCCACCGGAGTCGCCTTCAACACGGCGTTCTCAGGCTGGAAGGTCCAGCAGATGAACGCGGTGAACGCTCCGCCCTTGAGTGAGCCGGACTCCAATGCCGAGGCGTAGGCGCGGGCCTGGTCCATTGGATCCCCTCCGGGAACCGTGGATCCCGGGAGGGCCGCGAGCCGGGCGAGGGAACGATCCTGCTGGGAACGGACGAACTCCAGATGCTCCAGTCGGTCGTCGAGAGTCTCCACGTGGCCGAACATCATGGTGATG